>JAFYRK010000112.1 GCA_017559545.1 Bacteroidales bacterium | reverse complement strand
GGACTCGAACCCGCGACCCCCGGCGTGACAGGCCGGTATTCTAACCAGCTGAACTACCGCACCAATTGTTCAGTCTTATGCGTTTTTCTCGAACGCGGATGCAAAGGTACGCAAAAAATCGGAACCTCCAAATTTTTTGCGCACTTTTTTAGAACTTTTTGTGATTTTCTCACTATTTGACCTCAATCACCTTGTTCTGGTCCTCCTGCTTAGGTTTCTCAATTTTCGGGATTCTGACCTTTAGAATTCCATTAAGAACTTGGGCATCAATATTTTCTCTGTCCGCGTTATCATGGAGGAGGAGAGTCTGAGTGAATTTCGAGTATGAAAACTCTTTTCTGAGATATCTGCACTCTTTTTTCTCTTCTTCCTTTTCCTTGCAGCAGCATTTGTCCTGCTTCTCCATCTCGATGACGAGGTTGCCGTCTTTGTTGAGGTGGACCTTGAAGTCATCTTTGCATGCTCCAGGGGCTGCAATTTCCAATTTGTATTCTTTGTCGTTTTCCTTTACATTGATGGCAGGTGTAGTGAATTCCACCTTTTCCAATGACCTGTTTTCGAAAAAGTCATTGAAGAAATCTGTAAGGCCGTACTGGCCGTTGAGCCTTCTTGTCGGTAACATATCTTTGTTCTCCTATCTTTAAATTAATTTATGTTTGCCTGTCTCTCAGGCATCACTTATAATACCAATCGCTATGCCAATTTATTCCGATAAATTGACTATATTTGTAGGCTTGCCCTATGGTGAGCATTCAAATCAACCTGGTGGTATATGAAAGAGAATATAATAGTAAGAAGGGCTAAGGTCAATAACCTGAAGGATGTTACCGTGGAGATCCCGCGTGGCAAGTTTGTCGTGATTACGGGAATTTCCGGATCGGGTAAATCATCGCTGGCTTTTGATACGCTTTTTGCAGAGGGCCAGAGGCGTTTTGCAGAGAGTCTTTCTTCTTATGCACGTCAGTTCCTGGGCAGAATGTCCAAGCCCGATGTGGAGCTGATTGAAGGAATACCGCCTGCGATTGCAATTGAACAGAAGGTGAATACGAGAAATCCTCGCTCAACAATAGCAACCAGCACGGAAATATATGATTACTTGCGCATGATATATGCCCGCATAGGCCGTACATATTCCCCTGTGACAGGATTGGAGGTCAAGTGCAGCACTGCAGGCGATGTTCTGGATTATATATATGAAGAAGGTGCATCTGCTGCATATATCCTGGCGGATCTGAACTGGAAGAACAGAGAAGATAAGGTGGAACTCATGCTTCAGTTGAAGGAGGAAGGATTCACGAGATTATACGGAAGCCATGGCGCAGTGAGGATAGAGGAAGTGATGAGATTGGCTGAAAGCGGTGAATATCCAGAAGAAATCTTCCTTTTGGTGGACCGTCTCAAGCTTCCAAGTATAGACGAGGATCTGAGGACACGTCTGCACTCTTCCATAGAGGCGGCCTTCGACAAGGGAAACGGCACCGTTTATGTCCGCAAGGAGTTCAAGGACGCGGAACCTGAGGTCAAGCAGTTCATAAACAGGTTTGAGGCCGACGGAATGAAGTTTTCCAAACCTGATGAGTATCTTTTCAGCTTTAATAGCCCTCTGGGAGCTTGTCCTGTGTGCGGTGGTCTGGGTAAGATCATAGGAATCAGTGAGGATCTTGTAGTCCCAGACAAGAGCAAGACCATATATGATGGTGCAATTGCATGCTGGAGGGGAGATAAGATGAGCTGGTTCAAGGATCAGCTGGTCAAGAATTCAGTCAAATACGGTATTCCTATATTCGAACCATATTGTAACCTGAGCAAGGAAGTCAAGGAACTGATTTGGAAAGGTTGTCCGGCTGATACGGAGGATGAGACCATCATAGGCCTTGATGAGTTCTTCCGTTGGGTTGAGTCCAACAGGTATAAGGTTCAGTACAAGTATATGCTGAACAGATATTCCGGCAAGACCGTTTGTAACGAGTGTGGCGGCAGCCGACTCCGCAAGGAGGCTCTGTATGTCAAGGTGGGAGGTAAGAACATACATGAACTGCTATGTATGAATGTTTCTTCAATGTTGGACTTTCTGCGTAATGTGGAACTAACAGATCATGAGCATCAGATTGCGGACAGGGCGATCCAGGAGATTGTCTCGCGTTTGGAATATATTGAGGATGTAGGACTTGGTTATCTGACTTTGGACAGGACTTCAAACACTCTTTCAGGTGGAGAGAGCCAGCGAATCAATCTTGTGTCTGCCCTCGGAAGCTCGCTGGTGGGTTCTCTATATATTCTTGACGAACCGAGCATCGGTCTGCATCCGAGAGATACCGAAAGGCTGATTTCAGTCCTGAAGAGACTTCGTGATATCGGAAACACTGTCGTTGTGGTCGAGCATGACGAAGAGATAATGAGGGCGGCAGATCTGCTCATTGATATAGGCCCGAAAGCAGGAGTCAATGGAGGTGAGATCGTATATCAAGGCAAACTGGAAGACGGCATGCCGGAGTCTGAGGATGAGCGTTCGCTTACCCTTCAGTATCTGCACGGTAAACGTGGGAGATACGAAAGAAGAAAGCGTACATGGGATTATTCCATCACAGTCAATGGCGCCATGGAACATAATCTCAAGGATATTGATGTGAAGATTCCTCTCGGTGTGCTTACGGTTGTGACAGGAGTCAGCGGCAGCGGCAAGTCGTCGCTTGTAGGAGATATACTTTATCCTGCTTTATACAGACATATAAACCAGACAGGAGCAGCTCCAGGTACATTCAGGTCCCTTTCCGGCAGCCTTGACCGCATAACTCAGGTAGAGTATGTGGACCAGAATCCTATAGGAAAGAGTTCCAGATCTAATGCGGTGACGTACCTTAAGGTATATGATGATATCAGAAAGCTGCTTTCTGAGCAGCAATTCGCCAGGATGAACGGCTTTACTCCGTCACATTTCTCATTCAATATGGATGGCGGACGCTGTCCGGAGTGCCAGGGAGAAGGATTCGTGAAGATAGGAATGCAGTTCATGGCAGATGTGTCCATGGTATGCGAGTCTTGTGGCGGAAAGAGGTTCAAGCCGGATATCCTTGAGGTGAAATACAAGGGTCTGAATATAGATGATATCCTTAATATGAGCGTAGAGGAGGCAATCGCGTTCTTTGCTGCGCAGGATGATGCTGTGGCAAAGAAGATTGCAGAACGTCTTCAGCCGCTTGTGGATGTAGGTCTTTCGTATATAAAGCTTGGCCAGAGCAGCAGCACCCTCTCGGGAGGAGAGAGTCAGCGAATCAAGCTGGCGTACTTCCTGTCCATGAGCGATCAAGGCAGCAAGTCAAAGCCGCAGAAGATACTCTTCATCTTTGACGAGCCGACTACGGGTCTCCATTTCTATGATGTAGAGAAACTCCTGAAGTCGTTTGATGCTCTGCTGGCTAAGGGACATTCCATAGTAGTTGTCGAGCATAACCTTGACGTAATCCGCGCCGCGGATTGGGTGATAGACCTTGGCCCGGAGGCAGGAGACGGAGGAGGAAACCTCGTCTATGCCGGCAGACCGGAGGATATCAAGAACTGCAAGGAGTCCCATACTGCTGAGTATCTATAGTCATGTTGGTTTTCCAACATGACTACCGGCCCGAGTAGGGCCGAAATACCCCATAGGGGTGATATGCGTCAGCATATCGGGGGTTTGAAGAGGTTGACCTGCCGACGGCAGATCGACTTCTATCACGAAGAGAGCTCCGTCGTTGACCGGCTCTCCGGCTACCATGTATATCCAACCTCTTCCTGGTCCAGTCAGGGTCAGGACTGCGCCGTGCCCGTCGGGGTCTATTTCATAGTCATATATCCCGGTTTCCTTATCATCTTTCATGTAGCTTTCCCCGACGTCAAATGGGGTGTTCGGGGGAGAGAAGGTGCAGCCTATATGAACCTTGTCTCCTATCTTGCCCCTGATGTATGGTTCCGGATATGATTTGAAGTATGTCGGTCCGAGGTCGTAGATGCCGCTTTTGTCAACTCTCCATCCGTCGCCGTTAAGTCCGTCGTCTTCCGGGCATACGGTTATCCTGTAATGGCAGTTCCTTTCTACATCAAGGTTCGTTCTGCTCTCTCCGAGATAAAATCTGTAAACCAGTGGACTTTCCGAGTACTTTTCATGCGATAGATACTCTATGTCCATTTCTATATATGAGCACACGTCTTTCCTGTAATCCTGCTCGTTGAAAACCTTTCCGGAGTCTGAGTCTATCGGCTCTGAGATATCTCCTTGCATGTTTTCCAACATGTAAAGTGTTACGGCTCCACTGAGGTTGTCATTGGTCAGGGTATTCAGCGCGGCGGTCTGAGCGTCGTTGCGGCTGAATCCCATGCCGAAGCATTGGTCATGGCTGCTGACCCTGCTGGTTCCGAATACCCTGACTGACTTGGGACAGTTGCCTATCCTCACTCCAATGACATTCATTTCTATGCCTTTGGAAAGTTTTCTTCTGTCCATCCGCAGTGAAATCCTGGCCATCAGTCTCTTCATCTTCAGGTTGACGGTTGCATCTTCGCCGATTCTTATACCGTCAACGGCAGCGTACATCGGCATTCCCTTGCTATATTCGTCTGGATAAGCCATGTAGAACACGGTCTCGTCCAGCTCGCTGATATGGTCGGCAAATGTTCGGTAGCCGAAATTCGCACATGCCCTGAAGCTGTATGTCTTGCCTGTCACAAGAGGAATTTCTACAGAAGTCTCTCCGTTCCGGAGCCAAAGACATTCTTCGGCCTCACCGCGTTCGTCAAATATCATGATACTGACATCTGAGATGAGTTCCTCATCAGGATCGATAGACTTGACCGAATATCCGCAACCGTCCACAGATATGCAGCAAAGTACTGTCTTCTCTATTGGCTTTTCTGCCGTGTTGCATCCTGCTATCATCAGCAGTGCGCTCAGAAAACTACATAGTATTCCTCTTTCTCTTCCCATTTCTCTATCTCCATCATGATGTTTGCACTTTCAGTCTTTATTGCTGTGTCAGGGTCTGCGGATCCCTTTCTGGTAAGTTCTATGTCAAAGGCGTACACGCAGTTTCCTTCAATGCCTTCCGGTAAATGTCCTTTGCCTCTGTTTATGTCGATAGGCCAGTACCATACCTCCCCATCCAGCTGTCCCTGTATCACGAGTCTCGTGAATGGAGTGCCCGGTCCCTCTTCTTCTGACGTGTTGGGATAGCATCTGAACATGATGTCGGTAGTAATGCCTTCGGCTCCGACTTCTTTATCTATCCGTTGATATATAAGGCTTTGGTCTTCGAACCTTTCGATGTCTTCTTCGACAAGACGGCCCTGATTAATGAGCCTTGTGGCTCTTCCGGGATCATTCCATATCCGGCACGAGGCGTTTACATTGGTCAGATATACATGGATGTCTGACAGCTTTTCGCCCTCATAAGGTCTGCCTTTGAAATTGCATTTTAAAGTTCTAAGGTGAATCTCGCCGGAGATTTGACGGAAGACAAGTTCCGGGTTGGCATCTGTGCTGTTGCCTGCATGGAAACTGCACGAGCCGCTCATGACAGGGGAGTCTCTGTTTTCCTTTTCCAGAGCTGTATATGCATCTGCCAATGAAGATATTGAGGAAATCCACATCCAGTCATCCGGTGTGCTCTCCAGACCGCAGCATGCCATAAGGATCTTCTCTCCTGTAGTTGATGCTACTGCGACATTGCCGCTGCCTGAAAACGGAACCCACTGCCAGCATTCCAGATAGTGGAGTCTGTCGTTGCGGAATACAAGCATGTCGAGTCCGCTTGCTTTTGACTCTCGCTTTCCATGGACAGCTACCTTCACCGGCACCGTCACGGCGTCGGTGAAGCTACCGTCCTCCAAATGCAAGGATTCGCATCCGTGCAGCACCAGGGACACCATCAGAAAGATGAATCCCAGAACGGGACGTTTTTGACATGTTTCAGATAAGTTCATAGTTGTGATAAAAGCAAGTGAATAGAATTTTCCCTGGTGTTTATTGTTGATGTCCGAATGTCAGACTTATTCCTGCCGATAGTCCCCGGACCGGAAATGTGTCTTTGCCGATGGCATCTTTCAGTCCGAAGCTGTATTCTATGTATAGGTTCAGTGTTTTCCATATATTCATAAGGTATCCGGTGCCGATGCAGAAGTCTGTTCCTTTGGTGCAGCCATTCATGACCCCGGCTATGGCATACGGACCTTTCATTGTTTCTGACGGCCAGTATTTGAAGTGTATCCGTTCTCTGTGGAGATCTGTAGGGGTCGGGTATGAAGTTACTTTCCCGAATTCCTGAATATGTTCGATCTCCATGGTGTCCGGACCCTTTATGAAATAGGAGAATCCTAACTCTACTGTCCCTCCGACGGACCAGTGACTTGAGATTCTGTATTCGATCCCGAGACCGGCTTCCCCTCCGGCAAGTCCACTCAGGTCTGCCCCTGCCATAAGTCTCTTTTCTTGGCAAAAGGCCGCCGTGCAGGCGCTGAACATAAGTATCATGCATAACCACATCTGTCGCATCTTTTTCGGCAAATCTATGCTGTTGCTCCGAGAGGATTGTGCGATTTAAAAAAAGATTTATCAGATTTTTCTTTTTCTTTAAATTCAAAACAAATTTTAAAGACATAAAAATTTATTTTAAACTCTTTAAAATTTATTTTTAAAGTCATTTCAAGGAGCTGTGCCGTCGTATCTCCTTAAAAATGTTTATCTTTGAATGATTATGAAAAGGATAGCGTTCGTGCATAACAACTTTCCGGCAGGAGGTGCGGAAAGGATAACGATAGATATTGCCAGGTACCTTAAGGATGTAGGAGGTTACAGGGTGTATGTCTATACGTCCAGAGTCTCTCATTCCTTGATGAATGATGAGGTCATGGATCTTGTGTGCATACGTACAATCCCGTCTCATGCGATTCCGTTCAGAAGGTCAGCGGCGGTAGAGAAGTTTGTTGTGCAGGACAGCATCGATGTCCTGGTGCAGGTCGGTAAGTCGCTTTCTGGGATTGAATCAATAAAGTCAAGGACCGGATGCAAGGTTGTAATGGCCTGTCATGGAGAGCCGTTCTGGCAGCGACATGCAATCACCCACCGCAGGCAGAAGGGTTTTCTAAAGAAGCTGATGTGGGTCATGTTCAACAGAAGGCGCTTTGCTGATGGTACACTTGCAATGAAAAAGGCTATAGAACGTACCCGTGGTGATTATCAGACCAGTGATGCATACACGGTGCTATGCGAACCATATAAATATCAGGTGGCGGAGGCGCTTGGGATAGATGCTGCGGCTTCGCATATTCATACGATTGAGAACTCGGATCTTCCTGTAAAGGAAGTGTGCTGGAAGAAAGAGAATATCATCATGTTCTGCGGCAGGTTTGAGAATTGGTCCAAGCGGATCGATCGTCTCCTCAGGATATGGAGTATGGTGCAGGACCGTCTTCCGGATTGGCGCCTTGTTCTGGTAGGTAATGGACCTGATGCTCCGATGCTAAAGGCTCTATCCCAGAAACTTAAGCTTCAAAGAGTATCGTTTGAAGGCATGCAGAAGGATGTAGGAAGGTACTATGATAAGGCGTCGATAGTGGCTATGACCTCACAGACAGAAGGTTGGGGACTTGCCTTAAGCGAGGCACAGGCGCGTGGATGTATTGGTGTCGCCTTCGGCTGTACTGCTGGAATTACAGAAATTCTTGAGCCTGGCGGAGAGTGTGGATTCATCGTGACTCCGTTTGATGAGCATGAGTATGCCGAGACTTTGGTGAGAATTGCAACTATGAGCGAGGAAGACAAACTTCGCGTACGCAGAAATTCCGTCGAGAAGCGTCTAAGGTATTCTCCTGACGTTATCGCTGAGAAATGGAGGAAACTGTTTGATAATATAACTTGAAGTAGATGCTGAAGGCATTTGTTGCGTTTGCAGACTATGGGATGACGACATGGATGTAACCATGTATAAGGAAATATTTTGCGGATAACAGATTTATGGATGCAGTGATTACATATGTGGATGGGAATGATCCTGTCTGGAAGCAAGATTATGAGATGACTACAAATGTGCCGGTCATGCAGAAGAGATTCCGTGACTGGGGCACGCTCAAGTACCTTCTCAGAGGTATAGAAAACAGAATGCCTTTCATCAGGAATGTGTATCTGGTGGTTTCTCATCCTTCTCAGGTCCCTGATTGGGTTGATCAGGAACATCTGAAGATCATTTTACATAAGGACATCATTCCGGAGGAGTTCCTGCCTACTTTTAACTGCAATCCGATAGAAATGCATCTACATAGGATTCCTGGACTCGATGAGGAATACCTCTATTTCAATGATGATATGTTTCCGGTAGGGGATTGCAGGCCTGAAGACTTCTTCCGTGACGGAAAGGCCGTCATAGGATATTACAGGCATTTCTTTGCATCGGGAATGTACAAGAAGATATGCCGCAACTCTGACAGACTGGCCCGCAAGGCTCTGGGCATGAAGCCGTCGTGCTTCTTCACACGCCCTCAGCACATCTGCTCTCCTATGCTCAGAAGCCAATGTGAGGAACTTTATGTCAAGGTGGAGGATGAGATCCGAAAGACTTCGGCTACACGCACCCGTACAGAGGAAAACCTCAATCAGTACCTGTTTCTTGACTATATGAACTATAAGGGACTGGTTCTGCATGACAAGATATCCAACAAGCATTTCTCGGTTGCTGTCGCCTCTGCGGACAGTCTGAGGTCTTTCTTGAGTAAGCCTACGCGTAATCTCGTATGCATCAACGATGTGCATCTTAGCGAGGATCGTTATGAGAGTCTACGTAGTGCTATCATAGATGCTTTTGAGTCAGCCTTCCCTGCAAAATCCAAATATGAGAAATAATATAATCATATCAATGATCATCCCTGTATACGGGGTTGAGCGATATATTGCGGAGTTTGCCGATTCCGTATTCGGACAGTCATGTCCAGGTATTCAGTACATATTTGTGAATGATGGAACCAAGGACAGGTCTATCGAAGTCCTGAAAGATCTCATTGATACGAAATATCCGCATCTGTGGGAGTATGTCGTTATTGTGGATAAGGCGAATGGTGGTCTGCCTGCAGCAAGAAAGACCGGTATGGAGTATGCTGTCGGGGATTATGTATATCACGTTGATCCGGATGATTGGCTTTCTCCAGGATCTCTTGAGGCGATATCTGCAAAATGCCGTGAAACCGATGCTGATATTGTCTATTTCAACTATGTGAAGGAGTATTCAAACCGCTCTTCAGTAAAGAAAGAAAAGGAATATCATATATCGCAGAAGGACCGCTATATCCGGGATATGTATAATCACAAGGCTTTCGGAACCCTATGCAACAAGTGTGTGAAGCGTAGCCTGTATATGGAGCATGAACTTCATCATCCGAAGTATTCATATGCAGAGGATTGCTATCTTTCTGTCCAGCTGGTAGGTAGGGCAAAGTCTTTGGCTTACCTTGACATGGATATCTACCATTATCGCAAGAACAACCCACATTCCATCACAAGACAGGGCAGAAAGCGTCGTAAAGAGGAATATGCATTGAACTTCCTGGACCTGTACGAGAAATATCGTGATGTCCCAATGGAGCAAAATCCGGTTGCGCCTATCTTCGACGACATTCTTATGCAGGCAGGATGGTATTCCATTGCCTATGGACTGAATCTTTTCAGCCGCTACACATACCTTGCAGCGGACATCAGAAAAGCCAAGATCAAATCCGGCTCCGACGTCTGGCTCCCTCTACAGCTCATTGTAAAGCTATATGCCCTTCTGAAATAACTGAACATCGTCGCCAAAGAAACGTACATTTCTTCTGCGACGATGTCTTATTTTGCGGCAAACTCACGATTTCTACCCATTGTCGCCAAAGAAAACACGTATTCTTTAGAGACGATGATCACGACCTCAAAATATTAGTTGATGTCTTATCACCTTAAGCAGGCAGTAATGTAGTACAATGTAAAAATTAAGGTCTGACCACAAAGTCCGACCTGGATTAATAAGGTAAGTCCCCTTTCCGAGAAAGGGTCGTGAGCGATTAGTAAACAGTCCGGTGGACTGTTTCAGCGAACAGCACGAAGTGACGGTCTTTAGGGGATAGGTAACGTAATAGTGTGCATAAAATTAAGGTCTGACCATAAAGTCAGACCTTAATTTTTATGCACCGAAGTTGTCATAGAGAATGTTCTCTGGTGGTACTCCGAGTGAATCAAGGAGCTTCACAACAGCGCCGACCATCATAGGAGGTCCGCACATGAGGTAAAGTGCATCCTCTGGTGCCTCGTGCTGCTTGAGGTAAGTCTCGAACATCACATTATGTACGAAACCTGCCACGTATGGAACGCCGGCTGCATCAGCCTCTGGATCCGGTCTGTCAAGAGCAAGGTTGAACTTGAAGTTAGGGAACTCCTTCTCAATTGCGTGGTAGTCATCAAGGTAGAATGCCTCCTTGAGTGCACGTGCTCCGTAGAAGAAGTTAACCTTGCGGTTAGTCTTCTCAGTGTGGAAGAGATGCATGATGTGGCTACGCATAGGAGCCATACCGGCACCACCACCGACGAAGATGAGCTCCTGGTCTGCAGGGAGATCCTTTGGAAGGAAGAACTCACCGTAAGGACCAGACATTGTAATCTTGTCACCTGGCTTGAGAGAGTAGATGTATGAAGAACAGATACCAGGGTTAACATCAACCCACTTACCTGCAGCTCTGTCGAATGGAGGAGTTGCGATACGTACGTT
>JAFYRK010000111.1 GCA_017559545.1 Bacteroidales bacterium | reverse complement strand
TTCCTTAGCAAGAGTTCTTACGCGCACCTGAGTATTCTCTACCCACCCACGTGTGTTCGTTTGCGGTACGGACTTGTTGCAACTCCTTAGAAAGCATTTCCCGGCAGTCGGCTTTTCCAGAATCCCTCTTGATGTGATCGCGAAGTTTTACTCACGTTTCGCCCTTGTGCATACTGATTTTCATGTATGCGGACTGATCGCTTGAACGGTATTCCATACCCCGCTCCGGATAGCTGCCTGCTATCTTCCATAGTTATAACGCTGCAAAAAGGTGCAGGAATATTGACCTGCTGCTCCATCGACTACGCCTTTCGGCCTGGCCTTAGGGTCCGACTAACCCTGGGAGGACGAACCTGGCCCAGGAAACCTCGGGTTTTCGGTGACAAGGATTCTCACCTTGTTTATCGCTACTCATGCCGACATTATCACTTCTGTCCGCTCCACGGCTCCTTTCAGTACCGCTTCGCAGCTGAACAGAACGCTCCTCTACCACTCGATCTTGCGATCGAATCCATAGCTTCGGTAGTATGCTTGAGTCCCGAGCATTTTCGGCGCGGAGATTCTCGACTAGTGAGCTATTACGCACTCTTTAAATGGTGGCTGCCTCTAAGCCAACATACTAGCTGTCTGTGAACCTTCACATCCTTAATAACACTTAGCATACATTTGGGGACCTTAGCTGATGGTCTGGACTGTTTTCCTTTTGACGACGAAGTTTATCCCCCGCCGTCTGACTCCTGTGATAAATATACCGGTATTCGGAGTTTGATTCGCGTTGATACATTGGTGTAAATGCTCTCTGCGATTCAGTGCTCTACCCCCGGCACACAATTACACAAGGCTAGCCCTAAAGCTATTTCGAGGAGAACCAGCTATCACCGAGTTTGATTGGCCTTTCACCCCTATGCACAGCTCACCCAAACCCTTCTCAAGGGGTACTGGTTCGGGCGTCCACAGGGTGTTACCCCTGCTTCCCCCTGGCCATGCATAGATCACTTCGGTTTCGGGTCTACGACCAGCAACTAGACGCGCTATTCGCACTCGGTTTCCCTTCGGCTTCGTCCTCTTGAACTTAACCTTGCTGCTGAACGTAACTCGCCGGCTCATTATGCAATAGGCACGCCGTCAGCCCTCTCCTTGCGGATATAGGCCTCCGACCGCTTGTAGGCACACGGTTTCAGATCTATTTCACTCCCCTCCCGGGGTTTTTTTCACCTTTCCCTCACGGTACTTGTTCACTATCGGTCACTTGCCAGTATTTAGTCTTGGGGGATGGTCCCTCCTGATTCCGACCCGGTTCCACGTGTCAGGCCGTACTTGGGATACCGCTAGGCTGACAAACAGGATTTCGCGTACATGACTGTCACATTCTCTGGCGGGCCTTTCCAGACCCTTCCACTATCCTTTGTCAATACCACGTTGCGGTCCCGCAACCCCAACAGAACTTGCGCCCTGGTGGTTTAGACTCTTCCCGTTTCGCTCGCCACTACTTAGGGAATCTCAATTGATTTCTTTTCCTCAGGTTACTGAGATGTTTCACTTCGCCTGGTCTCGCTTCCCATAACTATTTGATTCACTATGGGATAGTATGCCATAACGCATACTGGGTTGCCCCATTCGGATACCTCCGGATCTCCGCTTGTTTAACAGCTCCCCGAAGCTTTTCGCAGTTTACCACGTCCTTCTTCGCCTGCAAGTGCCAAGGCATCCTCCGTGCGCCCTTGAGTACTTGATAATTTTTCTAATTTTCTTTTCTCAGGGCAATTTTGAACTCCTTAGCGTTTCGCTTTTCGTTTCAAATTGCTTTTTCTTCAGTTCCTTTCGAAACTGTAGCTTTTTTACCTCTTTTCTATCGTAAAAAACCTTCCTTTCAAAGATCTGTTCGACTCGGGCCTCACGGCTCCTTCGTCTTTTAAATATCGGGGACAGTTGGAAAAATTTTATGAGGTCAAACACAAGCGATCAACCTTCTGCAGACCCGAACTTGGCCGCTGATCCTTTTGGATCCGCTGTCGCCAGTCTTCGTCCTGCATTCTCCTTAAGGAGGTGATTAGCCGATACCTTGCTGCTATGTGTTTTCTGAGGTCTATGCTACTGCGTTGCCAGGCCATTAATCCCTCTATCGGTTCACGGAAGACGCGTCCACAATGCGGGCACCTATAACGTTTAGC
>JAFYRK010000110.1 GCA_017559545.1 Bacteroidales bacterium | reverse complement strand
GATCATCGGAATGAAACTTAAGGCTACATTCGGAGGTCATGTGACATTCTACGGAATCGGAGGTGCAAAGCTTGACCCTGAGGTAGAGAAGTTCCTGCTCAAGGCTAAGTTCCCATATGCTATCGGATATGGTCTTACAGAAACATCGCCACTTCTTGGTTATGCTATGAAAGGATGGAGAACAGTCGGTTCTTTCGGATATCCGGTATACAATGTTCAGCTCAAGCTGCATGACGTAAACCCAGAGACCGGCGAAGGCGAGGTTGTTGCCAAAGGTCCGAATGTGATGCTTGGCTATTACAAGGACCCTAAGCGTACGAAGAGTGTATTCACCGAGGATGGCTGGTTCCGCACAAGCGACATCGCCGTACAGGATGAGAAAGGCCGCTTCTACATCAAGGGCCGTAACAGCAACATGATTCTCGGACCTTCAGGAGAGAACATCTACCCAGAGGAGATCGAGAACGTGATCAATAACGTTGAGGGCGTAAGCGAATCAATCGTCGTTGAGCGTGACGGACGTCTCGTGGCACTCGTTCAGCCACAGGAGAGTTTCATCCAGTGGGACAAGGAAAGCGAGGACAAGCTCTATGAGAAGCTCGACGCTTGGAAGAAAAAGCTCTTGAGCATTACAAACAAGAGTGTCAGCAAGGCATCTCAGGTCAGCTCAGTAGAGGTCATGAAGGAACCTTTCGAGAAGACTGCAACCCAGAAGATCCGCCGCTTCAAGTACAAGGACTCCGCTCCTACTGTTGAAGAAGAACAGAAAACCGAAAAATAAGGTAATATGTCTGACATAATTAAAGCCCGCTCGTATCAATCTATGATCTTGAGCGGGCTTTATAGGATTATATATTCAAATTTCGTGAAATGGCATGCTCAATTCCTCTCAATTCGGCAAGGGAACGCAGACGTCCATAACAGGAATATCCCGGATTTGATTTTCTATTGAGGTCATCACACATCTGGTGACCATGATCGGGTCTAAGAGGTATACGTACCTGTCTTCTCTGCTCCACCTCAAGTACAGCCTTCATCATCTCATATACATCAACATCGCCTTCAAGAAGATCCGCTTCATAGAAGTTTCCTTCTTCATCTCGTTTTGTACTTCTGAGATGTACGAAGCCGACTCTGTCGCCGAACTCACGCATCATTGAAGGCATGTCGTTATCTGCACGCACACCGAATGATCCGGTGCAGAGGCAAAGTCCGTTTGACTGATTTGGCACTGCAGCCATGAGCTTACGGAAATCATCTGCTGTCGAGAGTATTCGTGGAAGACCGAGAATCGGATATGGCGGATCATCCGGATGAATTACCATCACGCTGCCGCACTCATCAGCAACAGGGCACACCTGTTGGAGGAAGAAAATAAGATTTGACCTGAGTTTTTCAGCATCTATGCCATCATATCTTGAAAGTTCCTTCTGGAACTGGTCCAAGGTGAAGCTTTCTTCGCTGCCAGGGAGTCCGGCAATCATATTTCTGATGATAAGCTGCTTCTCATCCTCATCCATTTGTTCATAACGGGTCTTCGCCTTTGCGATTTCCTCCTGAGTATATTCATTTTCCGCTCCCGGGCGCTTCAGCATAAACAGGTCGAAAGCCAGGAATGCCGCCCTCTCAAAGCGAAGTGCGCGGCTGCCGTCAGGCATTTCGTATGCGAGATCGGTTCTTGTCCAGTCCAGCACCGGCATGAAGTTATAAGTGATGCAGTGTATGCCACACTCAGCAAGGTTCCTGATGCTCTGCTTATAGTTCTCTATATATGTAAGGTAGTCCCCTGTCTGTGTCTTTATGTGCTCATGCACAGGAACGCTCTCAACAACGCTCCATGTAAGACCCTTTTCTGCAATCATTGCCTGACGCGCCTTGATTTCCTCTACCGGCCACACCTGACCATTGGGAATATGATGAAGGGCGTGCACAATGTCAGTTGCACCTGCCTGTCTGATATTGTCAAGGCTTACAGGGTCATTCGGGCCATACCAGCGCCACGATTGTTTCATTAAGTACTTCATCGGAATGTATTTTAGATTGAGAACGCGTCAAATCCACCGTCTACGACCGCTACAGTACCTGTGACTGCCTTTGAAGCATCGCTGGCAAGCCAATGGAGGGTGCCTAAGAGTTCCTCCGGCTCAAGGAAACGTCCGAACGGTGTATGAGATATGATTGTCTGTGCACGTGGTGTAAGGCTGCCGTCCGGATTGGTCAGAAGGCTCCTGTTCTGGTCTGTAAGGATGAATCCCGGTGCAATGGCATTCACACGGATGCCCTCGCCGAACTTCATTGCCATCTCCGCACAGAGATATTTTGTCCAGTTGACTACTGCCGCCTTGGCTACTCCGTATCCGGCAACTCTCGTGAGAGGTCTTAGGGCTGACTCGCTGGCAAAGTTGATTATTGATCCTGACTTCTGCTGAGCCATAGCCTGTGCAAAGACCATCGTCGGAAGTATGGTTCCGAACAGGTTCAAGTCCGATACTGTCTTCACAGCATCTGTATCCAGATCGAAAATAGTCTTGTCTGGAGCCACTGTAGCAGCTGGCATATTGCCACCAGCGGCATTCATAAGTACATCGACTCTGCCGTATTTTTCAATGATTCTTGCATAAGCTTCCTCTAGTGATGCCTTATTCATGACATCAGCAACAAAGGATTCTGCACATCCTCCTTTGCTCTTGATCTCGGCAGCCAGTGCATCACCCTTCTTGACAGAACTTTCACGTACAAGTATTATCAACTTCGCACCTTGAAGAGCAAAATACTCAGATATGGATTTACCTAAAACACCGGTAGCTCCGGTCATGACCACAACACGGTCCTTCAAATCAAATAGATTCATAATAACACAAATGTTTTATATTGTGTACATACACACTTACTTACAAATATACACTGTATTATTGAATCTACAATAGACTTTTGAATCTAAATTAATTTTGTTGATATTTGCCGTTGCTAAAGAATAATTTCAGGGACAGAAATGGCAAAGCAGGTTAAAATCAAGGAAATAGCACAGATGGCAGGAGTTTCCGCGGGAACGGTGGATAGAATTCTGCACAATAGAGGCAAGGTGTCTGACAAAAGCAGGGAAGCCGTAGAAAAAGTGTTGGCAGATGTCGGTTATAAATATAACATACACCTTTCTGCGATGTCATTTCGAAAGGAAATCAATATCTACATCTGTATTCCGGTAGCTTCAGCCGGTGAATATTGGGATTCTGTCAAAAATGGCATTATGCATGCCTTGGAAGAATACTATGATATCGACATCAAGCCGCACTATTACTTTTACGACCAGTATGACGCATATTCATGTCAAAACACATATAAGAAACTCGCATCTGGAAAACCGGATGCAGTCATTATAGGTTCGACATTTACAGAGGAGACAAAGCAGCTATGCGAGCATCTTGATAATAATTCTATCCCGTATATATTTGTGGACTCGATTGTGGAAGATACTAATCCGTATGAAACATACACTACAGATCAGTACATATGCGGATATCTGCTTGCCAAGCTGCTGGATGCGGCAACACCTGCGGACAAATCAATAGCTATCTTCAGGTTTCAGCGTATCGGTAACCAAGGAGCGATCAACTCTCAAGAAAGAAAGCGAGGCTTTGACGCATATATGAATGAAACAGGAAAATCAGATCGCGTAATTGAAGCGACACTACCTGCATCCGATATTCAGCAGACAGAATCCACACTCCTGGAATTCCTGAAAAACAACCCTGATGTCAAGGGAATGGCAGTACTCAACTCCAGAGGATCGATACTTGCTAATACTATATACGCTCACAAGCTCCATGATATAAAGGTCATTTCATTCGACTTGACCAACAACAACAGAAGATGTCTTGAAAACGGTACAATCACCACCCTGCTATGCCAGAAGCCGGAACTCCAGGGATTCAACGCGATAAAATCAACAATCAACAGGATCCTGTATAACATGCCGGTAAAACAGGTTCACCACCTGATGCCGATAGACATCATCTTCAAGGAAAACCTTCCTCTCTATAAGGAAGTATAATAATTCGCCACATTTTTCTTTTTCTTTAAATTTTTTCTCTTTTTATAACGAAGTTTTTCTTTTTTTTAAACACATTCTCGGCAGACTTATATAGCTTCACCTCAAAAAAAGATGAAGAAAACTTACCACTTATGTCTATCTGCCGGGAACGAAATCCTGTTTCGTTGCAAGGCTGATTTTGTCAGAGGTATCAACTGTTTATGCCTTGCTGCCGGGAAGACCGGATCTTCATTATTGGCATACTCTTTCATGTCCAATCACACACATATATGCATAAGAACTGAACATTTGAATCAATTCAAACGCACCTTCTGGTATGCATACAATAGATATTTCAACAAGAAATACCACAGAGAGGGAAGATTAGGAGAACCAGATTTCTTCGTATTGGAGATTGAAGGGCTGTACCATCTGCTTACCTGCATTGCATATATACTTAGAAATCCGATGCACCATGGTGTGACAGGCACACCATTCGGATATCCATACTCATCAATTCGAGCTCTATTTCGCAAAGACTTCGGTTGGAATGATGAAGACACACAGTACCTTGATCCAAAGCATGCATATAAATATCTACCTAACCAGCATCACTTACCTGAAAATTTTAAGATGGATTGTCATGGAATGATTGTCCCCTGGAGTTCTATTGACTTCGCTGATGTAGAACATCAATACTCCACAGCAAGGACATTTCTATATTACATGAACAGGTTATCAGGAGAGAAATGGGAGAAGGAGCAGGCAGAGGATACAACAGCACTTCCTCCAATTACCTTACATGACATAGAACATGGAGTGAAGTATCAGGACATGCGAACAATGCTTGGAAATGAATACGGCAGATCAAATTATAACAACATGACAGACCTGCAGATCTGTGATCAGATTGATACTACTATATTGCCAACCCTTGGCAAAGAATCCATATACCAATTATCAGTAACAGAGAAAGAAAGAATCGCCCAACACCTGACCCGCAAGTACCACCTGCCAATTACACAGGTCTGTCGCTGCCTTGCTTTGCACGTCCATGAAGAAATGAGCAAAACTTCAGGGACAACACCGTATGACAGGGGAATTGCCTTAAAATAGGCGGTCGTCCATGAAGAAATGGGCGATTCTTTAGGGAGAGCGGCGGAATACATGGGTAAAGGGTGGAGAAGCGGGATCGTCCATGATGAAATGGGCAAAACTTCAGGGACGATGGTGCGAGGTTATATGATGCGGAGGGAGGAGGGTGTAAAGGATACTGAGGACTGGGTTGAAGAGAGAGGTGGCAAGTATAAAAAGAGGGAGGATAGTAGTGATTGCGGAGGCATGTCCACCCCCGGACATGGGCAGGGGGAGGGGCCCGACGGAGACAAGTGGTCGCTAGACCACGCAGGAAACGTTGGGAGGGGCCGGAGTGAGCGAAGCGAACGGAGTCCTCTGCAATCACTGCTATCCTCCCGGTGTAATATAAAATGAAAAAAGAGTGACTAATCAGTCAATTAAGACTTTTTAGTCACCCTCTTTGTGTATGCAGAACTGAGAATTACTCAGCTACAATCTCGTACTTGAATGTACCCTTGATGTCCTTGTAGCACTTTACAGTTGCCTCGTAAACACCAAGCTCCTTAGCTGCCTCAACTGTGATGTCCTTCTTGTCAACCTCGATACCAGCTGCTACGAGAGCCTCAGCGAGCTGAGCTGTAGTAACTGAACCGTAGATCTTGCCAGACTCGCTTACCTTTACAGCTACCTTTACAGTAGTCTCAGCAAGCTTAGCTGCGAGAGCCTCTGCATCAGCAACGAACTTAGCGATCTTGTGAGCTCTCT
>JAFYRK010000109.1 GCA_017559545.1 Bacteroidales bacterium | reverse complement strand
ATCGATGAGGCTACAATGATGGACAAGATCAAGGGCGGCTGGTTCGGTCAGACAATCGGCTGTACTTATGGCGGTCCAACTGAGTTCAAATATAAGGGTGGTATCATCTGGGATGGTATTCCAATTCCATGGTACGACGACTATATCTACGACACATTCATCCTCGATCCAGGTCTTTACGATGACGTATATATGGACCTTACTTTCGTTGATGTAATGATCGAGCACGGTATCGACGCACACGTGGATCTTTTCGCTGAGAAGTTCGCTAATGATGACTACAAGCTCTGGCATGCTAACCAGGCTGCGAGATACAACATCCTCAAGGGCATGAAGGCTCCTGAGTCAGGTCATTGGATGAACAACCCTCATGCTGACGACATCGATTTCCAGATCGAGGCAGACTTCATCGGCATGATGACTCCAGGTCTACCTGATGTATCTAACGAGATCTGCGACAAGATCGGTCACATCATGAACTATGGTGACGGCTGGTATGGTGGTGTATTCATCAGCGCAATGTACTCGATGGCTTATGTATGCAACGACATCCCTACTATCGTAAAAGAGGCTCTCAAGACTATTCCGGAGAACACTAAGTTCCGCAACTGTATCGAGAGCGTGCTTAAGTATTGGGAAATGTACCCTGATGACTGGAAGAGATGCTGGTTCGAGGTTGAGCAGAGACACGGCGTGGACATCGGATGTCCTGAGGGAGTATGGAACGGTTTCAACATCGACGCTGTGATCAACTCTGCCTATGTTGTGATCGGTCTCCTTTATGGTGAGGGCGACTTCTTCAAGACAATGGACATCTCGACACGTTGCGGACACGACTCTGACTGTAACCCTGCATCTGCCTGCGGTATCCTCGGCGTGATGAACGGTTACGAGTGGATTCCAGAGGAGTGGAAGAGAGGAATCGGCAAGATCGAGGATATGCCATTCCCTTACACAGACCTCAGCCTCAACTCAATCTGCGACATGAACCTCAAGCTCATGAAGGAGGTTGTAGCGAAGAACGGTGGTTCTTTCGAGAACGGTGTATTCACTTTCACAGCTAACGAGCCTCACGCTGTTCGCTACGAGCAGTCATTTGAGGGTCTCAAGCCAGTTGACAAGGTTGTCCTCAAGAAGCAGTTCACTGATGAGCTCACTCTTAAGTTCAAGGGTAACTCAATCGTAGTAGAGGGTTCTGTTGTGAAGACTGGTCACAGCAATGATGACTATGTAGCTTCTGTTTCTGCTTTCATCGATGGCCAGAAGGTTGAGGACTTCCTCATGCCTTTCGACTACATCACAAGAAAGTATGAGATCTTCTCTAAGTACTGTCTCGAGAGCGGTGAGCACACACTTAAGCTCGTGCTTAACAATCCTCACAGAGACTTCGCTCTCAACGCGACTAACATGGTAATTTACGACAATGAGTAAATTGTTTAAAATATTATCAGCTGCACTCCTTCTCATTGCCTTCAACAGCTGTGAGAAGGAGCCGGCTGATGACCCAACTAATGAAGAGCCACCGGTAGAGAAGTATGAAAGATATGTCAAGGGCAGTCGTTTCAGAAGCGACATTCTTGAGGAACAGCTCACATACACTCTCTTCATGCCTGCAAGCTACGAAACAGACACACTCAAGAGATATCCGGTCGTTTACTTCCTTCATGGAATCGGAGAATCCAGTACCAAGGACTGGACGGAATATATGAAGACCATCGAAAGTCTTGAAGACAATGGACTTCAGGAGATGATTTATGTATTCCCTAACGGATATAGCTCATATTACTGCAATACCTTCGACGGAAAGTTCCGCTATATGGATATGTTCATCCAGGAGCTTGTTCCTCATATCGATGCAACCTTCCGTACAAAGGCTGACAGACAGTATAGAGCTATAACAGGATACTCGATGGGAGGTTTTGGAACGGCTGCATTGGCTCTTAAGAACCCTGATGTATTCGGAATGTCTGCTCCAATGAGCATCTCACTCTGCACAGACAAACGATATCTCAGCGAGTCACAGGATGGTTGGGAAAACCAATGGGGAAGAATCTTCGGTGGCATCGGCCAAAGAGGTGAAGGACGATTGACAGATTACTATAAGGAGCACTGTCCTTTCTATCAGTTCACTCCTGAGAACAAGGATCGTCTCTCACAAGTAAAATGGTTCATCCATTGCGGAGATGATGAGGATCAGCTTCTTATTGCCAACGACAGTCTTCATGTCATTCTTCGCAACAACGGATACGAACATGAATTCCGTATCAGCGACGGTGCACACACGGGAAGCTATTGGAGAAGCGCAATGCGTGAAACTCTTCCGTGGATCGAGCAGATGATGAACGGAGGTGGAGAATGGACAAAGGTCATGGGAACTGTATCCATGAAATCATCTGCACTCAATGAAGACGGAACATTCGCTTCACAGGGATATACGGATGCATCAGAAAAGAATGGACTGGCAATGTGGTTCGTACACAAGGGATTAAGCAAGGACATCGTGGATAAATGCATCGGCGGATTATCTCAATCCGGTTCAATTTTCCAGTACATGATTCTCCCATGCGACCTTGAGCAGAAATCCCTTCAGGAATGGATGACATTCTACAAAGCGAAGTACGAGGTCGGAAAGACACCTGACAAGTCACAGATATTCGCAATCGGCGAAACCGGACGTGATGCATGGGCTCTACAGGATGAATTCAAGAGATTCTACCTTGTCGACGCAGACTTGACTGATGAGGAGACAAGTATACTTGCGGACAAAGACAAATTCTATTACATAGACACTGTTGATGACAGCAAGTACTACAAGGATTCGAACGCTTTGTACGTATCATGCAAGGCCACAGGTGCAGATTTCGAGTACAGAATGCGCAATGGCATTTCTGACAAGGAGCAACAACTTATGCTTGCAATCCAAAATGCTGCAGAAAAGTTAAAATATCAGTAGAGAATGAGAAAGATACTATACATATTCCTGATGCTTGCATTCAGCGTTTCTGCTACAGCTCAACGTTGGCAAAGCAACCAGCCGTTCCATAGCGAAAAGCTTGGCCAGGACCTTCCCTATGCTGTCGTGCTGCCGGAGGACTACGATTCAGCCGAGCAGAACAAATATCCTGTGGTATATCTTACTCATGGCATCGGCTGCACCCCGGATGACTGGAATGACAAGTATATCCAGTTCGAGAACACGCTGACTCAGCTTGAATCAGAGGGACTTGGAGACATGATCTACATCTTCCCTACCGGTTTCAACTCATACTACAGCAACACTTACGACGGAAAGTATCCTTATATGGATATGTTCATCGAGGAGTTCATTCCGTTCATCGACGGAAAATACCGCACGATTGCAGACAGGGAACACAGAGCTACCATCGGTTTCTCAATGGGTGGCTTTGGAGCAATGGTTCTCCCGCTCAGGAACACTGACACATTCTGTTTCTCGGCACCTCTCAGTATGTCTTTCAGAACAGACGAAATGTATCTTGAAGAGCCTTTGAAATGGTGGAATGAGCAGTGGGGATCGATTTTCGGTGGAGTGGATCAGGAAGGAGAGGGACGCCTTACAGACTATTACAAGGCACACTGTCCTTACTACCAGTTCACCAAGGAAAATCTTGAAGAGCTCTCTAAGGTAAAATGGTTCATCCACTGCGGTGATGATGAGGAACGTCTTCTCATTGCGAACGATGACCTTCATATCCAGATGAGGGACAACGGATATCAGCATGAGTATCGCGTTGGTGACGGCGGACACACTGGAAGATATTGGAGACAGTGTCTTAAGGATGTCCTTCCTTACCTTGAGGTTGTCTTTAACGGAACCAGCAACTGGAAAGCACCTCAGGCTGAGATAACTAAAGCAGAGGTGAAAGCAGATGAAGACGGCGGAACTGTCATATACATTGCTTATAACGATCTTGATGATGCTTTTGTCTCTGAGATTGCTGATATCATTCGTTCTACAGAAGGTTCGGGAGCGCTCACAGTAGTGCCATGTAATCTGCAGAAGACAACGCTTGAGAAAGCAATTGACGCATGGGAAAAGAAACATACATACATCGATGCTCAGGTTCTTGCCTTCGGCACAGCCGGTCGTGAGGCCTATGCACTGCAGGGAAGATTCTCGAGATTATATTTCGATAATGCAGACCTGCTTGATGATGAAACTCAGCTTTATCCACACCCTGCAAAGTTCTGGTATATGTCCCAGACAGATGACGGACCATACTACAAAGATATGGGAGGTCTTTATAAAGCCTGCAAAAAAACAGGAGCCGATTTCCAGTACAGAGTAAGGGACGGTGTTTCAGACAATAGAGCAAATATACTTACAGGGATAAATACTATTAAACCATACATTATTTATTAACCCATTTATTAAATTAATTTAAAACATTATGAAAAAGTTTTTCACAATGGCAGCAATCGCATTTGCTGCATTTGCAATGGTATCTTGCGACAAAGAGGGTGGCAAGACTGACGGTCCAGAGGACGAGACACCAAAGGTAAGAAAGCAGCTTCTTGCACTTCCTAGCAAGATTGACGCTGACGGTAACATGACTTCAGGTCGTCAGTTCCGTTATGACGAGGCAGGTGTTCTCGTTGGCATCGATGAGGTTTGGACTAACGACGATGGTACACTCGGAACATGGAACCTTGACATCGAGAGATCAGGTAACACTCTTAAGCTTATCGACAAGGCTAACGACAACAAGGTAGAGTATGAGTGGACTGTAAACGAGAAGGGTTACGTTGTAAAGAACGGTGACTATACT
>JAFYRK010000108.1 GCA_017559545.1 Bacteroidales bacterium | reverse complement strand
TCATTCCCGGAGCGGAGATTGTGGAACTGACATACCGCAACACTGAACATCACGGAATGTCAGAAGAGGACGACAAGGCGATCTTTGACGTTTACTGCGAAGACAAAAACGGAGTACGGTTTCTGGTAGAAATGCAGAACTGGAGTCAGCACTACTTCAACAAGAGAGCTGTCTACTATTCAACATACGCTATCCAGGACCAGGCAGCAAAGGAGAAAAGACATCAACAGAAGACCTTAGGAAAGGAAAACTGGGACTACAACTATGCTCCAGTCTATGTGGTCTGTTTCCTGAGCTTCAACATGAAGAGGACTCCTGACGACCTTATAAAGATAAAGCAAGACGAATACCTGTCATTTTACAGATATATTGACATTGAAACGAAAGAGGAGCTTGGAGACGGAACAACACTTGTATTCATCGAAATGAACAAGTTCCAGAAACAGTTTCAGGAATGTCATGAAAAGAAAGAGAGATGGCTGTGCAGCATGAAGAACATGAAGGGCCAGCTGGAAATCCCAGAAGGCATTACCGGCACCGAATTGGAAACACTATATTCCAAAGGAGAAATCGCTGCGCTTCCAAAAAGCAAGAAACTTAATTATATCAGTTACATTATGTCACGAAACGATGAACTCAACTCAAGAGCAGAACAGATCGCTGACGCCAAAGAAGAAGGAAGAGCAGAGGGAAGAGCTGAAGGAAGAGCAGAAGGTAGAGCTGAGGGAAGAGCAGAAGGAAGAGAGGAAATCATACGATGCATGGCTGCAAGTGGGATAATAGTTGAGGAGATTGGCAAAATCGTACATATGGACATCAAGGATGTAAAGAACATCCTTGGAAACTAACACGCATAAATAACGAAACTCAGGTGGCAGAAACAGCCTCATCTACAGTAGATGAGGCTGTTTCTTTCAATACATTCGCCCAGGAGGGAAAGCGCACCGGGGTGCCATGCAGACCAGTCCACACCAGCCACCCGCGCTTTCCGGCACTCCCCCATGCCAGGTAAAGCGCACCAACCAGCCCCAGACCCTCACAAGACCCAACCAACCGCGCTTTCCCTCCGAAGTGTGAGCCGCAGCCCATATCTACACCATCATGGCTGGACATAAAAAAGACAGCATCGGAAATCCGACGCTGTCAATTATGCATATAGTTAGGACTTATATCTTACTATTTCTTTGACCAAGTTCCGCCACCTTTATCCCAAGTGCCCTCCTTTACAGTATATAGATTATTTCCATTTGTAGGAATAGTTAGGTCACCTGTTTGATTCCATTTCACTCCGTCGTTAAAGTTATTAGCAGAAGTTGCAGGATTCATTCTACCGAAAATTACATTTGGATAGTTCTTTGCTGTCGGTCTTCTAACTTCATAATACCCATCCAAATTTACATCTTTCATATTAACCCAAGTCTCACCATTGCCAAAGAAGTATGCAGCAAATCGAGCATTTGACTGAGTCCAATTTGAATTTGGCTTTAAGAATAAGTAATCAGTGTAGATAGCAGTACCACTCCATTTACCTGCTTCCCAGCCCGTAATTTCAAACTGATTTCCTATACAGAGTAATTGGTCTCCTGTCTTATTCCATAATTGTGTATCCTGAGTCCAACCATTTGTTTTAGAACTTGGATTCATTCTACATAAAACGACTCCAAGGTAGTCCTTATCTGTTGGTACGGTACACTTATATAAATATGTGTTTGCCACATGAGTCATATCAACCCATTTTGATACACCAGCAGCATCATAGAAATATGCAGCAAAACGTGCATCGTTAGACTTCCAGTCATCATTAGGTTTGAGATAAAGGCATCCAGATGCTGGCGTAAATTTCTCAAACTCAACCTTTGGAAGTGCTATGATTTCACTACGTTTTACTGTGAACTCACTATTAATTTTCTTGATATACTTTACGCCATCCATCACAAACTCAATGGTGAAACCTTTTTTGAAAGTGGTTGGAAGCATTGATAAGTAATATACCTCACCCTGAGTAAAGTTCTTCTTAATATGCACATCTGTATAATGAGTATAATTGTCGTTATGAACAACAATAGGGTCTCCGTCATTGTACTTTACATCAAAGTTACCAGCAATGATCTCACCTGAATTTCCGTAGAAATATACTTCTGTAATATTGTTGTATGGAATTTCTAATTTTACAAGTGATACTACATTCTTAAATTCAAGACTCAAGTTCTCAGATGTTGTATACGCAACAGCTATATGAGTTGCAGGATCATAAGAATCCTTTGTTGGAGTTTGCTCTGCAGGAAGCCAAAAGTTTTTTGCAGGATTTGCAATTTTACCATCCCAAGTAACACTTCCTGCTGGCGTTGCAGGGTATGCCGCAAAGTAAGCTGTCCCAGTTAATGATGATTGGGTATTTTCTTCAACAAATTCAGCGGACTCCACTTTCTCCTCTACAGTCGCAGTATAGACCTTACCGTTTGCCAACTTTCCATCAAAAACGCGGATACTCTCAGTACCGTTCCAATATGACTTTGTCACAGCGTTTTCGCCTTCACCTTCTACTCCAATTACAGTCTTGGTAGGAGCACCATCCACTGATGCTACGAATGAAGGAACATTGCTTGGCTCAAAGACGGGCTCAAATGTAGTTGCGCCTTCATCATCAATTTTATTGCATGATACAGCTGCAAGAATAGTAACAGCTGTCAAAAAAAGAATTTTCTTCATATTTTTAAATCTTTTTAATTGTTCAACTAATTACTCATCCCATTGAAATCCTCCTGCGTTTCCCCAACTTTCAAGCTGGCCGCTTGCGCAAATCACTCCCTCAGAGAGAACCTCAGCGACTGAGATTGCCGGAGATTCGTAGCTGCTGACCCCGAGGGTGAGGGTGGCAGCGGTTGTTAATTCTTTGTTCATTTACTTGGTTATATTTTTGTTTCTTTTTTTTGTTTAAGATTGCCACGTCGCTTCGCTCCTCGCAATGACGTAAGAAACTTCGCTCCTCGCAATGACGTAAGAAGCTTCGCTCCTCGCAATGACGTGCCAACTCCGAAAAAGCATGCAAAGGTAGTCATTATTTTTCAAATTTGGAAATAATGACTACCTATTCAATTACTTTTCTATGAATGAAATAGCAAATCCTCCACCGGGAGCCATTGTCATTGAGAGGACATCATCTGCTGTCACGTCCTGCTTCCATATCTTGTAGGCCTGAGGATTCTCTTTGTAATGTGCATCGTCGGCGTCGGCGTAGATTGTTGCCTCGTATGTCTTTCCTGCCTCAAGGAAGTTCATAGGAACTTCAAGAGTGCGTTTGTGGTCGTCTGTAACACCACCGCAGAACCACTGGCCGTTCTTCTTGCCCTGACGAGCAATGACAACATACTCGCCTGGCTCAGCGAGGAGATACTTGGACTGGATCCAGTCGATGTCAACGTCCTTGATGAACTGGAATGCATCCATGAACTGAGCGTAGTGCTCAGGGAGGTCAGCAGCCATCTGGAGCGGAGAGTAGAGAGTCACGTAAAGCGCGAGCTGGTTAGCAATTGTCGCATTTACCCATGACTGGTTTCGGCCATCTGTCACAGCAGCGAGATCCATGAAGAAGATACCAGGAGTGTAGTCCATAGGACCACCGTTGAGGCGTGTGAACGGAAGTATTGTTACGTGGTGAGGCATTGTACCACCGAAAGCCTGGTACTCAGTACCGCGGGCAGCCTCAGCACCGATAAGGTTAGGGTATGTACGGCAGAGACCGGTAGGACGTACCATCTCGTGGCCGTTGAGCATTACCTCATGCTCTGCAGCTTTCTTGACCACGTACATGTAGTGGTTGATGAGGGACTGGCTATAGTGATGTTCTCCGATAGGAAGGATATCGCCTACATATCCGCTCTTGATAGAGTTGTAGCCATACTTATCCATAAGATTGAGTGCCTGATCGAGGTGACGCTCGTAGTTGCGTACCGAAGACGAAGTCTCATGGTGCATCATGAGTCTTACGCCCTTAGAGTGTGCATACTTGTTGAGTGCAGCGATATCAAAGTCCGGATAAGGAGTAACGAAGTCGAACACATAGTCCTTGTTGCAGTTTGCCCAGTCTTCCCATCCTTCATTCCAGCCCTCTACGAGCACCTGATCAAAACCATGCTCGGCTGCAAAGTCGATGTAACGGCGTACGTTCTCGTTGTTTGCAGAGTGGCGGCCGTTAGGAGTCGCTGAAGCATAGTCGGTAACACCGAGCTGTACTGAAGCGAAGTCGTCTGTATAGTTCCATGAACCCTTGCCGGAAATCATCTCCCACCATACACCGATATACTTGACAGGCTTGATCCAGTCTGTATTCTCAAGAGCGCATGGTTCGTTGAGGTTGAGGATCATGCGGGATGCAAGCTGCGCTGTTGCGCTTGGGGCAACCTGGATAGTTCTCCATGGTGTGTTGCACGGAGTCTGCATACGTCCCTTCCAGCCCTGAGCATCAGGAGTAAGGTGCGATACGAATGTCATTGTCTTAGGCTCAAGCTCGAGGTGCATGCACGGATAGTCGAGAAGTGCAGCCTCGTGGATATTGATGTAAAGACCGCTGTCTGTGCGCATCTGGAGAGATGTCTGGACACCGTTTACAGAGTACGGAGTCTGAGAGTCGTTAGGGTTGACTGCATGAGGCATCTTCTCTGCAATCTCTGAAAGGCGTGATTCTGTGAAGTTATACTCCTGAGTATCGTAGTCACCTGGAATCCACCATGCGATATGGTCACCGGCCATCGCGAACTGAGTCATCTCCTCCTTGATCACAAAGTAGCTGAGATTCTTCTGGTAAGGGAACTCATAACGGAAGCCAAGACCGTCGTCAAAGAGACGGAAACGGATTGCCATCTTTCTTTCTGTAGAGGTCTGTACGAGGTTCACGAGAAGTTCGTTGTAGTTGTTGCGGATCTGTGATTCCTCTCCCCATACCGGCTCCCAAGTCTCGTCAAATGAGCTTGTCTCCACGCTCTCGACCTTGAAGCCGTCGTAGAATGAGTTACATGGCTCACGGTCCTCCTTAGAGATTGTGCCGTCAGCGTTGTAAATAAGTTTCTGAGCCTTGAGCACACCGCGGAGCTCGAAGCCGAGGTCAGACGGAAGAACAACCTTCTGGTCGCCGTAGTTGAGGGAGTACTGTGGAGTACCGTCAGCAGTGAGCTGGAAAGTCATCTCAAGGTTGCCGTCTGGAGATGTCATGGTCTGGACGTCAGTCACAGAACCATTCTTTGGAGCGCATGCGAACACGATTGCCGCAGCTGCTATTGCTGATAGGATTCTTTTCATTTATAGTGTTATTTTTTTACTACTCTGCTGTGATTTCGTATGACCATGGAGCCTTGAGCTCAACCTTCACAGTCACTTTGTTTTCAGGAAGGGTGCGTGTGAACACGAGAACGCTGTCCTCAGCCGAAACAACCTCAAACTTGCCGCCCTTGTCGCCTGCCGCGAGGGCTGGGTTTGCGTGACGGATGCTGATGAGTTCCTTGTAGAAGTCGAAGTACTCGTTCTTCTCCCATGCTGGGACCGGATCGTGCCTGAAGAACTCGAATCTCTTGTTCCAACCCATCTCCTGGCCTGTGTAGATGAGAGGCTGGCCGTTAGGAAGAGTGAATGTGAGGACTGCCATCACCTTAGCAGCGTCACCCATTCTCTCGAACTCTGTTCCTGCCCATGAGTTCTCATCGTGGTTAGATGTGAACATGAGGCGGTAAGCGTCAGCTGGATGTCTCTCAGCGTCCTTGGCAAGATACTCGAGAAGTTCAGGGATATTCTTTTCACCACGTGCGATAGCGTTCATCATATGGTGGAGTTCCCATGAATACGAAGCATCAAAATCAGATAGAGTATGAAGCTTTGGCTCTTCACCCTCTGCAAGCCAATACATGTGCGGATAGTCTGCACGGAGGCCTGCAATTGTCTCCTGCCAGAACTCAAGAGGAACCTCGCATGCCATGTCGCAGCGGAAGCCGTCGATACCGCGCTCCATCCAGAAACGGAGAGCTGCCTGCATTCCCTTCCAAACCTCAGGGTTCTCGTAGTTGAGGTTTGCCGTATCTGACCAGTCTGCTGTAAATGTTGTGTTTCCCTCCGCGTCGCGCTCATACCACTCTGGAGCCTGACCTGTAACCCAGACAGCGTCTGGAGATGTGTGGTTAGCCACCCAGTCGATGATGACACGTAGACCGAGCTTGTGAGCCTCTGCCACGAAGTTATCAAAGTCTGCGAGCGTACCGAACTCAGGATTGATGTCGCAATAGTTCTTTACAGCGTAATATGAACCAAGCTCGCCCTTACGTCCTTCTACTCCGATAGGATAGACAGGCATGAGCCATACGATGTCCACTCCCATCTCCGCAAGACGCGGAAGTTCCTGCTGAGCAGCTGCGAATGTGCCTTCCGGAGTGTACTGACGTACATTCATCTCGTAAACCACTGAATTCTCAAGAGGCTGCTGTGGAGCCTGCGGTTTCTGTGCGCATGAGAGCACCATAAGGGCAGCGCAGATTGCAAAAAGTATCTTTTTCATGATTATGTTGTTTATTACATTTCTGCGAGGATTGTTGCGGATGTAGCGGAAGCTGAAATGGTCGAACCGGAGTATGCGCTGAGGCCCTCGGCATCTGCCTGACCATTCTGGGCCAGAACGACATACTGTCCTTCTGGGATGTTTACTGCAACCGGCTTCTTAGAACCATTGAGAAGCACTGTAAGGGACTTCGCTGAGTCGATTCCCTCAAGATTGTTAACGCGGAACGCCACTACACAAGGTTCCTCTACATCTATGAACTCGAGCTTCTCGCGCACAAGTTCCGCATCTCCAAGACAGAAGCCAGGGTGAGCATGACGGATTGCAGCGAGTCCTGCATAGTAATCCACGAGATCCTTGTACTGGGTCTTGTATGTCCAGTCGATTGCATTGATGCTGTCTGGCTGGTTATAACTGTTCTTTACACCCTGCTTATGACGATAGAGTTCCTCACCGGCAAAGATGAACGGAATACCCTGAGAGGTGTAAACTGCTGTCTGGGCAAGCTTCACCATTGCAAGACGCTCTGCCTCAGTTGCATCTGTAGCTTCCTCAAGACGGTCACGCAGACAGTGGTCGTCGTGACAGCTCACATAGCTGATGTGCTGGAGAGGATTGGCTGTCCAACGCTCCACAGCTACCTGTGGATGCTCCACACCACCGGCAATACCAAACTTCACGTTATCTTCGTTTCCTTCAACGCCATCCATGAAACCTGCATTCTCGCAGCCGAGAGGTCCGCGGACAGCATCACGGATATTGTCGCTGAATGCTCCTACCTTGTCAAGCATGTATGTATTCGACTTGAGAGCTATCTGCTCTGCCGGGTATGCAGGAGCCTGTGCCGCCCAACCCTCACCATAGCTCACAACCTCAGGATCAATAGCGTGGAGACGCTCACTGATGAGGTTCATGGTCTCGATGTCGTGGATTGCCATGAGATCGAAACGGAAGCCGTCGATATGGTACTCCTTCATCCACCACTCGAGAGACTCGAGCATGTACTTCTGGAACATAGCCTGCTCCGATGCAGTCTCATTGCCGCAGCCTGAGCCGTCGAAGAATGTTCCGTCCTCACGCATACGGTAGAAGTAACCCGGCATTGTGCGCTCGAAACCTGTCTTTGAAGCATCTGTAGTGTGGTTGTATACCACGTCGAGGATCACGCGGAAGCCAGCCTTGTGAAGAGCCTGGATCATCTGCTTGAACTCCTTGATACGTGTTACAGGGTTGTATGGGTCTGTCGAGTATGATCCCTCTACTGCGTTGTAGTTGAAAGGATCATATCCCCAGTTATACTGGTTGTTCTCAAGGTGTGTCTCGTCCACTGTGATGAAGTCTGTCGACGGAAGGAGCTGAATATAAGTCACTCCGATCTCCTTGAGGTGGTCGATACCTGTTGCGAGGCCGTCAGGGTTCTTTGTTCCCTCCTCTGTAAGAGCGAGATATTTACCCTTGTTGGTTACGCCTGAAGTCTGGTGGATAGAGAAATCCCTGTGGTGCATCTCATAGACGATGATGTCTGACTTTGCGATCTGCGGACTCTTATCTTCTGCCCATCCTTCCGGATCTGTCTCATTCCAATCGATAACAGCACCTCTCCAGCCGTTCACACCTACTGCCTTTGCAGCGATACCGGCAGTCTCCTCAAGCCACTGGCCGTTCTTCTTGACCTGGAAAGTATAGAAAGTACCCTTGACGTCCTCCTTTACGGTCGTTTTCCACAGACCGTCCTTTCCAAGCATCATGTCCACAGTCTTGAACGGAGTTTCCTCTTCAGCTGTGTTGTAGAGCTTGAGCTGAGCTGCCTCAGCATCAGGAGCCCACACTGCAAACTGTGTCTTTTCTCCCATGTAGACACACTCCTCAAGTGTATCCTTCGGTACGATAAGCGCGCCGTCTGAAGCGCAAGAGACCATTAAGGCCGCAGCCATTGTTCCCATCAGAAAATTCTTCATTGATATCATAATGTTTTGTGTTATATCTGTATTGACTGGTTCAGCAACCTGCTTGTTTTTACAAATCTTACGAATATAGGGATTATTTCTTATATATTTTCAATATATAAAACCCAAATGTTGAAACATTATGACGAACGGCCGGAATTTGCTGATGAACCTTGAAATCAAGAAGCAAGTATGAATCAGCTACTTACATTATCTCCTTGCCGCCAAAAGGGAGCAAGGAGACAACACAAAACACTGATATACAAGCGTTTACCGAACACACTCTAGTACCCTGGGTTCTGGACAAGGGCCTTGTTAGTGGCCAGCTCGGTCGGAGGGAGCGGGAAGATGCAGCGATAGGCCGGAAAGGCCGCACCGGCGTATGAGTCACCGCCCTTGTACGGCCAGAGAAGGCCATCTGTATGGAAGAGGCCGAAGCGTATGAGGTCGGTGCGGCGGTGGGCCTCCCACAAGAGCTCACGGGCGCGCTCGGCAAGGAGGAAATCCGGAGTGATTTCCGACGGCGGAGCGACCCCGGCGCGGGTGGCGAGGGCCTGCATGTACGGAAGTGCTTCTTCCTGGACGTCAAGGTTCATGCACGCCTCAGCGTAGATCAGGTAGATTTCCGCAAGGCGGATCATCGGGAAGTCAACATTGGAGTTGCTCATGGTCGCCGATTGCGGAAGGTATGACTGATTGGTCTCATTTGATGGTATATTATTGAATTTCAAGCAAGTCCATCCGTTCATAAAGTTGTACAGAGCACCCTCCATAGATTCGCTGCGACCCTTTATGTAGAAGATCTCTCCCCTCTTGTCAAGTGTCTGGTAGTCTCCTGTCTGATAATTCTGTCCCGAAACATCGTAGTATTTTGATACGAATTCATAAGGAGTACGCAAGCCTGCCCAGCCATTGACCTGACCGTTCGGTCTGGATGAATCCGTAATGTCAGTCGAGGCCATTGAGGCACTAAGTATATACGTCGTTCCACCATAGGAGTTGATATTATTGTTATCATAATCGACTGCCCAGAGAAACTCCGCACGGGCAGATGCATTCTGACCGTTATCACCCCTGAAAAGGTTGGCGTATGATGGACTGAGCTGGTAGCCCATGGCGAATATATCCTCGCATAAAGCCTTAGCTTCCTGGGACATGTCAACCCCAATGTACACCTTGGCATTCAAGTACATACGGGCCAGCAGACCGGCAGCCGAACCTTTATCGGCACGAGGATAGAGAGAGTGCGCAGATAGCATGGGGCTATCATCTGCCATCAGGGATTTCAGCTCCCCCACGCAATAGTCAAACACCTGCTGACGTGGGGCCTGCGTAGGGAAATATGTACCTCCGAACTGAGAGTTCTCTGTAGTAAAAGGAACATTTCCGAAGCAGTCGAGAGCAATCCAGTAGAGATAGGCTCTGATAAATCTTGCCTCGGCACGGTATGTCTGGATTGTTGCCGCAAGTTCAGCGGAAACCCCGCGAGACGCCAGCTTGTCTGGGGTCGTCTGGCGAAGATATTCGTTCACGAAGGCCACACCTTGGAGCGTGCGTACATATACCGCATAGATAGCATCATTCTGGACTCCTGTCCATGTATTCGTGTTCAAGGCACGCACCCAGGCGTCATTTTCCCATGAACATTTTACCTCATCGGTAGTGATTTCCTGTACCGACCAGAAGGCACGGATCAGCTCCGAAGCGCCACCATCCATTGGCTGCATGTCCGTCAGATCATTTGTGACAAACTGAAAATAAAGGCGCGTCAAGCCCGCAAGATATGCCTCCTCGGAATTACCGTAAACGTATTCGGACACCGGTTCCGTCTTGTCCAAAGGAAGAGTATCCAGATCCCGCACACAGGAGGTGAGAAGTGCGGCAACAGCCGCTATGTATATTGTCCATTTCATATTGCATTCTTGTTTATGAGATTGCCACAGCCCTGAAGGGCTTCGCAATGACGTGTGTGTCCATAGTTAACGAGCATTCACGTCTATTCGTAGGGTATGTCCATAGTTAACGAGCATTCACGTCTATTCGTAGGGAGTGTGTCCATACTGAATGAGTGTATACGTCATTGCGAGGAGCATCAGCGACGTGGCAATCTCGATACCTTTTAAAATTTTACATTCAGGCGGAGGGAGTAGGTACGGGAGCGTGGCCACATGGTGTTATCGATACCGTTTTCGGAAGTGGTTTCCGGGTCAGGTCCGCTGTAGCCGGTCAGAATGAAGACATTCTGCATGCTGAGCGCAAGACGTATGTTAGTCCCCCATCGTCCTATATCCTTGAAGGTGTATCCCATGTTCACATCATCCAGACGGAAGAACGAACCGTTCTCCAGGAAGTAATCAGAGTACCACTGCTGAGCACTGTTCGGCTCGACGAATCCGGTATTCTTCACCAGTTTAGCCTGATTAGGAAGAGCTCCCGAATTAAGGTCCAGACTGGCAGTAGAGTTAGCCGATGCAAAGTCGTTGAATATCCACACACCAGCAGAACCGTGACCATTGAGACCGAAGTCCCAGTTCTTGTATCCGACCTTCAGGTTGAGTCCATAATAGAATTTCGGAGCCGGACTCTTGCCTGTCATATACCTGTCACCATCTGTTATTTCCCCATCACTATCCAGGTCCTCGAACTGGTTCTGGAGCGGTTTTCCGTCCGCATCATACTTCTGCTTATATGTATAGTATGTATATGGAGCATAACCGACCATCTGGCGTGAGAGATATCCTCCCGTTCCTTTGGTAATGTTACCGGTCTCTATGTAGTAATTATCATCTTCAGTAACATTGAGTTTAGTTAAGACGGTCTCCTGGAATGTGCCATTAAAGCCGACCTGAACGCTCCATGAATCTGTCTGAACGGGTATTCCACTGACAGAGAACTCCAGACCTGTGTTGCGGATGGAGCCGATATTCGTCATAAGCTTGTTTCCGAAATTCGAGCCCATAGGCACCTGAACGGAGTTGAGCAGGTCTTTTGTATCACGCAGGTATGCGTCAATGCTTCCGCTCAGCCTGTCGTCGAAGAATCCATAGTCAATGCCGACATTATAAGTAGTCGTAGTCTCCCACTTGATCAAAGGGTCATAAGCCTGCGGAGTCAACATGTTCATGAAATTCTCATTACCCATGTTATACATGTAAGACGGGTTGTTAGACATATTATAGCGTGCCAGATACACATAGTCTCCGATACCGTCCTGCTGGCCGGTCTGACCGATCGAGAACCTGAACTTCAAAGCAGAAACAGCCTTTACATCCTTGAGGAATGGTTCGTGCGCTATGTTCCACGCAAAGGCTCCGGAAGGGAAAAATCCCCATCTGTGAGCCGCACTGAACTTGCTTGAGCCGTCTCCTCGGGCTGTGAAGGTGAATACATATCTGGAATCAATCGTGTAGTTCACACGTCCGTAGAACGAAACCAGAAAGTTCTCGCTCCTATACATCAGATACCTTGAATCAATGGTCTCACCAGGATTCAGGTTCGGCTGATGGGTTACATTGAAATAATTTATACTGCGGTTTGCCGAGTAATTGTTCTGCCATGAATATCCGGCCACGGCATCCAGACTGTGGATACCCCATGAGTCCTTGAATGACGCATAGGCCTCAAATGTCTGGCTGCGGCTGAGATTGTAGCCGCGATTATATCTGCCGACACCAAGATTTGCAGTGTCGGTATAAGCCTGAAATGAACCCGGAACCACTCCGTTATATGAATCGGTAACGGTGATATCCAATCCAGCGCTCACGTTGAAACTCAGAGCCTCGAAGCCATGCACCTTATAATCGACGGCCGCACGGCCTATGAAACGACCCGAGCGGGCATCGCTCAGATTATCATACAGCATCGATAGCGGGCTTGGTCCCACAAGAACATTCGGTGCAAAGAGGTTTCCTACACCGTTTCCATAGTTCCAGAATCCGTTCGTGGTCGTATAGTCAATCGAACCGTCCGGATTCCTCCAGTAAGGATCCTGTGTCGGATTGAAGAATGCGGCAGTCTGTACAGTGCCGCCGTCAGAATAGTCCTGGTACGAGTACACTCCTTTTGCATTGATGTCAAGACGGAGATGTTTGTCAAAGAAGTCCGGAGAAAGGGTTACATCCACCGTTCCCCTATCATATCTGGCCTCCTTCAAGGTTCCCTGCTGGCCAAGATATGCGACAGATGCCCTATACGGCATCCTGTTGCGGACATTTCCCGACACACTGACATTATGATCGGTCAGAAATGCCGGACGGAATATCAGGTCCTGCCAATCTGTGCGCTCGTCTCCCATCAGAGCCTGTATCCGGTTTCCCGTCGGAGTCCCCGCAGGATATACCTGCGAATAAAAGTCCACAAGTTCGGACGGCGACATTACCGGCACCTTGCCGGAAATATGCTGCAGGCTCACCGAACCCGTATAAGTAACTTTCGGCTTGGCTCCATAACCTTTCTTAGTTGTGATGATGATGACACCGTTCGATGCGCGTGAACCATAGATCGCCGCTGCAGAAGCATCCTTCAATATCGTAAATGATTCGATATCATCGGGATTGAGCAGGTCCAACGGATTTGACATAGCCCCAGCCGCACCGTGAGCTATCGGGACCCCGTCGATGACTATAAGAGGATCATTTGAAGCATTGAGAGAAGCGGAGCCTCTGATACGTATACGCGATCCGGATCCCGGACCTCCGTCACCAGGAGTCACAAGCAGGCCTGGAACTTTACCTTTGAGCATGTCCTGAGTATTGACCACAGTTCCTCTGTTAAGGTCTTCTGCCTTGAAGGCTATTATTGATCCGGTCATGTCATCCTTCTTCGCAGTTCCATAACCGATGACCACTACCTCGTCAAGAAATTCCGAGTCTTCCTTCAGAGTAACTGTTTCAGGTACCTGGGAGGCCGGATATACCTGCGACACATATCCTACACAACTGATTTCAACCGGAGAATCAGGACTGGAGACAATAAGCGAGAAGCCTCCGTCCAGTCCGGTAACAGTACCGTTTGAGGTACCCTGTTCTACCACAGTGGCACCTATCACGGGGCCGACACTGTCCTCCACAGTTCCTGTGACCCCATATCCGCCCTGTGCGGATAAAATAACGTCACTTGCACAAAGCAGTGCAAGTGACGTCAGAATATTTCTACATCTGTCCATATGAGTCAGTTTATCTGATTTATAATCTTTCTAAACCAGATAAACAATCCTCAGGCCAAATGAAGTGTCTGGGATTTAATTCAGATCGCTCTGTTCGACTGTGACAGTCGTGTTGGCTCCGTTGAGGGTTACAGTCAGGTCTTTTGTCTGTGCGCCGTCACCACTGATGATATAATTGATTTTCTTACCATTCAGAGACTTATCGAAATCATGATAGTAGACATAGTAGTCACCTTCTTCTCCGACCCAGCCCAACTTTACTCCTGGCCAAGTACCGAGAATTTCGCCATTCGCATCCCATGAATAAATATATTTGTCATACCATGTGATGGCTTTATTGACCTTTAGCGTCAGCTTACATGCAGTAATCTCCTCTCCGCCTGTGCCAGGGTTCGGATTCTCTCCTGTACCAGGGTCCGGAGTCGGATCCGGCTCTGTCACCACTGGCGGATATGTTGTCCAGTAACCATCCTCGCCCCATGTGCCAGGAGTGACGACGTAGCATATGCTCGAGCTTCCTGCAGAAGGAACGAACAGGTCAGGTGTCTGATTCCAAACCGGCTTGTTAGGATCGACATCCGCATCAGTATTCCATCTGTTGTCAGAAACGCCCGGATTCATTCTGACGAAGATAACGTTGCTATATCCGTCAGGAACATCACACTTGAAGACATTTGCCTCGGCATCTGCTGTCAGGCTCACCCATGTATTGTTCGCTCCCTCAAAGAAATAAGCGGCAAAACGCGCACCGGCCTCAAGCCAGTTCGAATTAGGACGGAGGTAGATTGTCTCTACAGTCTCCACATCACCGCCAGGGTTGCCAGGATTAGGATCTGCAGGTACATCTGTAGGAGGATATGCAGTCCACTCTCCCGTAACCTTGCCTTCGCCGTCCTTGCCTGTAGGAACGAAGCATACTTTCTCCCCAGCAGGAACAGTCAGGTCAGTGGTCTGAACAAGCTTGTTGTCCCAATGGTTCACTGCACCAGCCTTTATGCTTACAAAGATTATATTGCTGTATCCCTCAGGTGTCTCACACTTGTAAACTCCTTCCTCAGCATCCTCGACAAGGTCGACCCATGTGTTGTCAGTCTCGTCCTTCCAGAAGAACGCCGCAATGTGCGCACCGTTCGCTGTCCAGTCAGCAGTTGGCTTGAAATACAGATAGCCTTCCTCCGCTACGCCAGGGACACTTGGAAGCTCCGACTCGTTCGGATCGAGAGAAAGATTACCGAGATTCACCATTCCGCTGCGCTCGAGTCCTACAGGGTTGGTAAACACCATAGACTCCACGGTTTCGCCTGCAGAAGTCTTGAGTACAGCCTTGAATCCGCCAGTAAGAACCACAGGAACAGTGGAAAGGTAATATGTCGAACCTTTCTTGAATTCGCCTTTAAGGACAACCTTTGCCTCTCCCTTTGTAACGGATATCTTCAAAGGAGACTCCTTGGTCACATTCATCTTACCGGCAAGGATTTCGCCAGCATTACCCTCAAAGCTGACCTCTGTGACACCATCTGAAACAATGGTGAACTTCACGAGAGAATATGCATTATTGAATGAAAGATTTGTCGATGTCGAATATGCGACAGCAGGAGCTGCCTTCGGGTCATAGCTTCCCTCCACTGCAGTCTGTTCTGCAGGCACTTCCAGACCTGAGACAATCGAACCCAAAAAAGAGAAGCTGTAGGCATCGCTGTATGGAGAGGCAGCCATGAAGCTTTCGCGACCTGCTCCCTGCCCTTTCAGCTTGCCCTTGAATTCAGCAGTAAGGGCAGGCGCAGACAATGAGTTTGCGAATTCGTTGTTCTTACCGTCATAAACACTGATCTTGTCAGCAGGTGTCCACATAGGAGTCAGACCTTCAAGAACAGTCTTTGTCTGGGCATCAGCATGAACCGCCTTGAATGTAGTAAGTCCATCAGCATCGACGCCTGTCATATTTTCCTTTACACAAGACACAAGTCCAAGGCAAAGAGTGCAAAGGAGGAGTATATATTTTCTCATATTATTCAAAATCTTTTACTTTACAACTGATGAATTTACCAGAACAAGGGCCTCACCTGGGTAGAGTGTATAGTTTCCGCCATATACAGTCTTTTTTGAAAGGATATCTGTCCATGTACCGCTTGGGATATTGAGTGTCTTAGCCCCACTATCCTGACCATGATAGTTAACATAGCCATACACCTTCTTGCCGTTCTTATCAAGTTCGAAGGTCTTGAGTGGCCATGACGACATTGTACTTGTGTAATATGCTCCCTTGCCGAACAGGTCAGGGTTGTCATTACGAAGCTCATTCATCGTGCAGTAGACATCATATAAGGCCTTACGTTCAGGCACATTATAATAGTCCCACTTGACCGGCTTTCTGTCAGTTTCATGCTCTTCTGTACCAGTGTAGTCGGTACCATCTGAAGAACACCACTTGTTGTAGTTATATCCGAGCTCACCCATCTGCCAGATCATCTTCGGACCAGGTGTTCCGAGGAAGCATACCGCATTGAGTGCAAGGTTCTGCATGCTGTTCTTGAGATTACCCTTGACTGAAGATGCACCATGCTTCTCCTGCTTGTATGCCATACGCTCCTCGTCGTGGCTCTCCATGAAGGTAACCCAACCTGTTGCGCCCCAAGTGCCATCAAGATACTTGTGAGTTCCGCTGAGGTCTGCCTTGTAACCCATAGCAGTCTCGCAGTACTCGTAGTTCATCTTCTTCCAAGGATGCATGTCATTCCTGACATAATCAGACTCCTCGCTGTAGTCTCCCCAGTGCTCGAGAATGATGTAGCTGTCCGGATCAGCAGCCTTGATTGCCCTTGCATAATCCTTGATGAGGCTCACGCGTGCAGCATCCACATTGTCCCATGAACTATTCTGGGTAAATCCCTTTGAAAGGTCGAAACGGAATCCGTCCACATTGTACTCTTCGATCAAGTAGACAAGGCTGCGCTTTACAAGGTCCTGAACGAATGGAACCGTATGGTTGAAGTCATGGAATACACTCATTGGATGCGGAGCATCCACATTGAAGTATGGATTGTTGGATGCAGTCTTGTTTGTGCTTGAGTCCCAATATATCTGGGCAAGAGGAGACGCACCTGTACTGTGGTTATAAACGACGTCAAGTATCACTGCGATACCTCTCTTGTGGCACTCGTTGATGAATGTCTTGTACTGTTCACGTGTACCATAGGCCTTATCAAGGGCAAAGTAGTGAGTAGGGTTATATCCCCAGCTTTCGTTTCCATCAAACTCCTGGATAGGCATGAGTTCTACCGCATTGATGCCGAGAGTCTTGAGATAATCCAGCTTACCGATGGCTCCCACGATGTCATGGGTCTCAGTAAAGTCTCCGAAAAGCATTTCGTAGATCACAGGGCACTCCTTGTTCTTGAATGTAAACGGATCCCATACGAAATTATCTCTGTTGATCTTCACGCACGAAACGGCACCGGAAGCACCCTTGTCGCCCGGATAAACCATTTCATCTGCCGGATATATCTTATTCCACTTGTCTGCATCAGGATTTAGTATCTTCTCAGAGAATGCGTCTGAAAGTCTGATGACCTTATCAGGCTCACCCTCCTTGGTCGAGCGGTCTCCGACATAGAACTGGTAGCAGTACTCCACATCAGGGTCAAGGTTGCTCACAGTGATCCACCAGCATCCGTTGGCATCATCACGGTACATGCGGCTCTTGTCATCGTTTGTAAGAGTCCAGTCGTTGAAGTCACCCATGATGTATGCATAGTCCTTATGCTCACCTCTCTTATCCTTGTCGTGAAGAACGAATGTAATCTGGTTTCCATCCACATTGATACCATACTTACATCCCGCAGGCATGGATGCGCTCACAGCATCACCTGGCAGGAACGGCTCATAAAGGTCATCCTGCACTGCAATGAAGCTATCCTCCTCAATACCTTTCAACTTACTGTCCTCACTGCGGATCACCACTCCTATCTGAGTGACTGCAGTCGTGCCGCTTGAGAAATAATCACGTATTGTCGGGCCAAGTTCAAGATGCCATGTGTTGGCCAGAGTCTCGTCCTTGGTGAACTTGCACTTGTCTATATTTTCCTCCCAATCAGCCTGTACATATTTCCATACGCCGTACTCAAGGACACCGATATGAGCATAGACATCACCGGTATATCCAAAAAGTTTGGATCTCTTACCTGCTCTGAATGAAATTGTAGCCGGTTCATCTGCGTTTGGAAGTTCAGGGGTTACCCAAAGAGCCGTAGCGGTGTTATCAGCCAAAGGGTTCTCGATAAAGCTCTCATTTCCAGCTGCATTACAACTGGAATCCCCTGTAACAGATTCTTCGGTCGAATTGTCAACTCCTCCCTGATCCTCAGGCGGAGTCTGCTCCTTCTCGCACGACATGGCACCGAACGCCACAAACGACACGACAAGAAGATTGGTTAAAAATTTACGTATCATAATTAAACTGATGTTGATTTTCACATTCCGGACTAAGGTAGGTACTACCAATTCACGAGGACACGGAAGTCTCCCTCGTTGAGAGTGATGTCAAATGTCTGTCCCGAGTAGGTTTCGGTCCTGTCGAAGTAGTTGTACCATGTTGCGTCCTCCTTGGTGTCAACGCTTATGGTCTGACTTCCTGTACCGAAGTTTCCAACTACTGTGAAACGTTTTCCTACAGCAGCACAGGTAATGACCTTGCCTGGATGGTTCGTCGATCCGACCTTCCAGCTGAATTCGGCATCCTGCCTGAAGAATTCAGGATTATCCTTACGGAACCTCAGCAGGTCTACATATGTATCGTACAGTTCCCTTCTTGCAGGGACATCGTAATATTCCCAGTGGAGAGGTTTCCTGCCTGTACGTCCTCCTTCTTCGATGGAGATGTCATATCCGAGTTCACCGAACTGCCAGATCATCTTCGGACCTGGAACAGTAAGGAAGAACGCAGCATTACATGCCGAACGGCGCATAGCCCTCTCAAGCGGCTCTATATCTTCAACCACTATTGCCTCAGGTCTCTTGCCCTCCTCCATAAGCCATATCGTCTTGGCATCAGGATTGAAATATATATCATACTTGCCGGCAGCAGGTACAGCCATGTTCTGCGATCCGGAGCCAACGGTCAAGCCATATCCTTTATTCAAAGGAAGTTTGTATCCAGCGCTTGATGCACCGTAGTTGTAGGCATCGTCCCATGTACCGTTACCACGGATCTTGAACTTGTCGTTTGCGGCAAATTCAACACTTCGGGCAACAAAGAAATCCCCATCTGCACTCATGGCAATGTCTGTCTTCCAATCATCTGTGAAAGTACCGCAGATTCCCCATTTGACCGACTGGTTATCAACAGCAGTAGTGGCACCGTAGCAAGTACGTTCCTCGTCATGGCTCTCCATGAAGCCCACATAAGTACCGAAAGGAGCACCGGAACCTGTCCATAACCCCGAGAAGTCGACGCCTTTCATAGATCCGCTTACCGACGAACGGAAAGCGTGATTCATATTTCTCCACACCTTCATTCCTGCCGCAGCAAGATCCTTGTTTTCAGTGTCAGCGAAATGCTCGAGGATCACAACTGCATTATGATCCACATTCTTGATATGCGAACCGTAATCCTTGAGGATCGCCACGCGCGAAGCATCATAATTCGAAGCCGAAGACTCAGTGCTCTGTTTGTTGGTGAAGCCCTTTGTAAGGTCAAAACGGAATCCGTCCACCTTATATTCCTCTATGAGGTACGTAAGGCTCTTCTTTATATGGTCACGAACCATCTGGTTCTCATGATTCCAGTCATGGAATACACTGAAAGGATGTGGTGCAGTGACATTGAACCAAGGGTTATTTGCTGTCGGCTTGAAACTGCTCCAATCGAAATAGAGGCCAGCCATCGCATGGTCCTCATGTACGTGGTTGTATACTACATCCACTATGACAGCCATACCTTTCTTGTGGCACTCATCTATGAACTCCTTGTACATTTCACGGGTACCATACGCCTTCTCAAGAGCGAAATATGCGATAGGATTATATCCCCAGCTGTCAGCTCCACTGAACTCCTGGATAGGCATGAGCTCAATCGCATTGACTCCGAGACTCCTGAGGTAGTCGAGTTTCTGCATCGCTCCATTGATATCCTTCGTTGCAGTGAAGTCACGGAAAAGAAGCTCATATATCACGAGGTCATTCTCGTCAGCAATCTGATAATCCTCGACATCCCAATCATACTCAGGACGGTTTACCTGGAATGCGGATACAGCTCCGCTTGTCTGTGAAGGGAATTTTGGCATGTTAGGATAAGTCGAAGATGAAACGTATTTGTCATACTGCTCATACACCACTTCCGAATACGGATCCGCATATCGTCTCTTGTCACCGCCCACGTTTCCGACATAGTACTGGAACATGTATTCCTTGTCCGCATCCACACCTGTCATGGTGTACCACCAGCATCCGGCCTCCTCGTCACGATTCATGATATATGCATCCTGGCGTTCCCAGCCGCTGAATTCGCCGATGAGGTAACAATAGTCATATCTCTTGCCGTTCTTGTCCTTTTCATAGAATACGAGAGTCACCGAACCGTCCTCATTGTAGTTGATTCCGTGCTCTGCTCCAGCAGGAAGCGGGAGCATCTTTACCTCGGCAGGAACGAACTGATTCTTCTCATCATTCACACTTATGAACAGGTCCTCAGTCTGCTTCGTTCCGTCTGCATTTCTGACAACCACACCGATCCTTTCCACTGCGGAATTCCCTGCTCCGAAATATTCGCGGATCGTAGGCTCCAGAGGAAGTTTCCACACGTTGCTTTCGACAGGAATGAACCTGCACTTGTCCTTGTTTTCGGTCCAGCCTGCCTGCACGAACTTCCATGTGCCATCAACTACGCCGATATGGGCATAAATATCGTCGGAATAGTTGTAGAAAGGAGACTTTGAGTCTGCCTTGTAATAAATGACACAAGCCTTGTCGGCATCCGGTGTCTGAGGATCGGTGTTCAAGCCTGCCACCAGGGTAGACAGGTCAAACGTAGGTCCATCAGGTACCGAGGGTTCAGCTGTATCGCACGCTGCCATAAGGACAACGGCCGAAAGGAAAAACAATATCTTCTTCATTTCTTCTTATGTTTGTTACGTTGTGACCAGCAGACCGGTCAGGGTCTGCTGGTCATTGAAAGAGGCCGGTTATAAGGCCGACCTCATAAGAGAATTACTTTGTGAAAGTTGCAACGATTTCAGATGCATTCAGACCATTCCAAGCAAATGTAAGGGTCATCTTATAAGTACCAGCTTCGCCTACAATGAGGTTAGCACCATCGTCATATTTAGGAGTCTGATCCTCGTTGTAAAGAAGATTTCCGTCACCATCCTTTGCCTGCTCAGGTGTAACACTGAGGCCCTCAACAGTTACCTGATTGTAGCCAAACCATCCATCGTTGATTCGCACCTTGAATAGTTCGTTCTCTGCAAACGACACAGAAGCAAGTTCAAATGTATAAGTTCCGGCATAAGTATCTGCGTCAGTAACCTCCTTTGTAACAAAAGCAGCACGGTCATTAGTCTCGTATGCAGGAGTATCCCAACCGAGAATGTCTCCTGAAAGTCCTACGTTGAACTTCTCAGCAGAAGGGTCAATATACACAACCTCAGCCTCACCAGCCTGATCAGGAGTCTTACCTGCTTCCATGAGGTAAACTGTACCAGGATTATTCTCATCAGTTGCATCTATTACGAAATAGATATCATAAGTACCGGCTGTAGTAACTCCGATATTGCAAGAGCCACCGCTTGTGATGACAGGAATGATAGTGTTAGGAGCAAAAGTACCCTTGATCTCAGTACCATAGTTCTTTGCATCATTCCACTCCTCGTTAGCGCGGATCTTGAACTCATCAGTGTCAGTAAGCTCTACATTGTAAGCAACGAAGTAGCCATCAACATCAAACATCTTGATATCTGGTTTAGCCCAACCGTTGATTGTACCGACAAGACCCCACTCAGACTTCTTAGGACCAGCTTCGATAGCTGTAACCTTTACTGTCTGAGGCTGTGAGTAAAGCTTTGCTGATGATCCCATCTGAGCGCTCACGTAGAAGTTTACGTCAGTAGCCACTCCGAGAGGGATGTTGAGAACTGTAACGAGTTCATAGTTAAGGTCCTCAAGAGTAACCTTTGCTTCTGTTGTTGTGCTTGTTGCGACAACAGCCTTGTTACCTGTACCGATCTGAGCTTCGATAGCATAGTTGATCTGAGTTGCAACGCCGAAGTCAGCTGCGCTGTAAGAGAAAGTAAGCTCGGCCTCGAGAGTCTCCTCAGTTACGATGATATCTTCAAGGTCAGTAGTAAATTCAGGAGCAACATCTGCAAGGTCATCACCACCTTCATTGCCACCTTCCTTGTTGCAGGCTGCGAATACAGTTGCTGCAGCAGCCATTACCATAAAGAATTTGTTGAATTTCATAATGTTTTATTTTTAAGTGTGTTGGTTTATAAAATTATTCTACGTATCCTTCGTTCTGCTCAAGATCTGGATTTCCTTCTCGTTCGGTCTTAGGAATGGCATAGACTTTCTTGTAATCATCGAGAGCCTTTCCATTCAATTCTCCACCCTTGAATTTCCAAAGAAAATCACCTGATGTATACTTGTCATAACGGATAAGGTCGGTACGACGATGGCCTTCCCACATAAGCTCACGTGCACGTTCTGCAATCAGCCAGTCTTCTGTTACTCCGGACTGAGCCGTTGGAGCGACACCTGCACGGGAAGCAAGTTCAGCAAGCTTTGCTGAAGCGTCTCCGCCGACATGCATACAAGCCTCAGCATAGATGAGATGGATCTCTCCGAGACGGATGAGAGGGAAATCAATGTCAGAATTGGTATTTTTGACAGATTCTGCTTCGAAATCCTCTGCCGTCATGTTGTGAGGATGATTGTTGAACTTAAGACAACTCCATCCGTGGAGGAAGATGTACAACTCCTCTTCATTCTTGATATCCTGTTCTCTTCCGAAGATATAGAACAGCCTTCCTCGGTTGTCTTCTACATCATATCCGAGATCTCTTGTAAGAAGTTCCTCTGTAGTGCAAGCAAGGCCTGGATTAAAATCGTATCTTGGATTCTTTACATTAAAGTACTTGGAGACATACTCGTATGGAGTACGGATGCCGGCCCAAGCGATATCTCCACCCTTTGTACCGATGATGGTCCACCACTTGTTATCTCCATCTTCAGAAGCTACCGACGCAAGATTAAGGAAGGTGGTACCTCCGTACGACTTAGTGTTTTCACTGTGATATGCCACAGAGAACAGGAACTCATCCCTTGCGGCAGCATTCTCTCCGTTATCACCTCTGAAAAGTGCGGCATAATCAGGGCAGATAGAATACCCAAGCTGATAAATACGCTCACATGTTGACTTTGCCTTGTCGTACATTTCTGTTCCGGTGTAAACCTTTGCATTCAGATAAAGTCTCGCAAGAAGACCAAGGCATGAACCCTTGTCGGCACGAGGATAGTTCGACTGTGCCTCAGGCATCGCACTACCGTCTTTTGCAAGTTCCTCGAGTTCATCAACGATGAAGTTGAATATATAGTCACTGTTTTTCTGAGGAGGATTATTTCCACCTCCGATAGGAGTATCCTCAACTGAGAACGGCACTTTACCAAACGAATCAAACGCCATCCAGTAGAAATATGCACGGAGGAAACGAGCCTCTGCACGGAACTGCTGGATCTTCGCTGCAAGCTCAGGGCTCACTCCTCTTGAATCCAGTCTGCTTGATTCTGTCTGACGGAGATACTCGTTCACATAAGCCACACCCTGAAGTGTGCGGATGTACACCGAATAGATCATGTGGTTATGAGCAGGTGACCATGTGTTGTTATTAAGGTCCTGTGCCCAGTCATCGTTACCCCAACCCACTTTACATGCGTCGGTTGAAATCTCCTGGGTAGACCAGAACGTACGGATAAGCTCGGATGATCCACCATCCTTTACAATGATGTCATCTGTGTTGTTCGATGCGAACTGCGCATACAGCTTTGTCAGGCCCTGAAGGTATGCAAGCTCATTTGCGCCATAAGCAACTTCAGAGGTTACCTCTGTCTCATTCAGAGGGATTGTATCAAGATCTCCGATGCAGGCAGTAGACATGAGGGCAACAGCCGCAGCAGAAAATATATTTTTAAGATTCAATTTCATATCTATCCACATCAATTAGAAGTTAATGTTCAGACGAAGCGAGAAAGTGCGAGGTCTTGGCCAGAAAGAATTTGATACGCCGTCCAATCCGACCTCAGGGTCAATACCGCTGAATCCGGTAAGAACAAATACGTTCTGGCAACCGGCTGCAACTCTTATGCTTCCACCCCAGTTACGGATATCCTTGAAAGTATATCCGACATTGATATCGTCCATACGGAAGAATGATGCGTCCTCAACGAACATATCAGAGAGCCACTGCTCACCGGAGTTTGCTGCAGTAAATCCGGTATTCTTGACAGCAGTCGCAAAGTTTGCAAGCTGCGACTGGTTCACATCGACAAACGCAGTAGAGTTAGCTGAAGCGAAGTTGTTGAATACCTTGTATCCGAGAGAACCATGTCCGTTGAAACCGAAGTCCCAGTTCTTGTAAGAGAGTTTCAGGTTGAGACCATAGTAGAAGTCCGGATTAGGGTCACCGGCACAGTAACGGTCTGCCTCTGTGATCTCACCGTCAGGCTTTCCGTCAGGACCACTGCGGTCAACGAATGCATTCTGGACAGGATTGCCCCTTCTGTCATAAATCTGCTCATACACATAGAAACTGTATGGTGCAAAACCCTCCTGATGACGGCTGAGCATGGTACCTGTTCCCTTTCCGACTCCACCGGTTACAGGGATGTAATATTCCTCATCATCGGTAGAATTCAACTTCGTGAACTTGGTGTCCTGGAATGTTCCGTTGACACCGACAGACAGATGCCAGTCATTTGTCTGCACAGGAATGAAGTTGAATGCGAACTCAAGACCCTTGTTCTGGAGAGATCCGATGTTGGTGAAAAGCGAGTTACCGAAGTTCGAACCTGTAGGGATATTCACTGTATTAAGAAGATCGTTGGTGTTACGCAGATATGCATCCACGTTACCGGTGATGCGGTCACCGAGGAAACCGAAGTCAACACCGACATTATATGTGGTGGTCGTTTCCCATTTGATGTCCGGGTCATATGCCTTAGGTGACATCATCTGGTTATAGCCATCTATTGTCAAGCCTCCGTCATTACCCATGAAATATTTGAAGTCCGTACTGTTCGTCACACTATATCTGGCAAGATGAGCATAGTTGTCAATGCCATCCTGCTGTCCGGTCATACCTGCCGAGAGGCGAAGCTTAAGCTGCGATACCGGTCTTACGTCCTTAAGGAAGCCTTCTTCCTTGATGTTCCATGCAAACGCTCCGGAAGGGAAGATACCCCAACGTGTCTTTGGAGAGAACTTCGAAGAACCGTCTGTACGGAGTGAGGCTGTGAAGAGGTACTTTGAAGCTATGGAATAATTGACACGGCCATAGAATGAAACCAGATAGCTTTCAGCTGCGCCATAAAGGTACTGTGTGTCAACTGTCTGACCAGGCTTGAGGTAAACCTCGTCAGTCTCATTCATATAAGTGATTCCGCGGCCTCCATTGTACACATGCTGCCATGAGTAACCGGCCATCACGTCAAGCTTATGGATGCCCCATTCCTCGTTATAGTTCGCATATGCTTCGAGTACGTGGTTCTTTGCAATCGAATATGACTTGCTGTACTTTCCGGGGCCTCTGTTCTCTGTGTCGCCCCAAGCCTGTACGGAATATGGATTCACTCCATCATATTTATCGCCTCTTGATACGTCCATACCAAGGCTTACATTGAATCTCAAGGCCTCGAATCCATGAACCTTATAGTCAATAGCCGCACTACCGACAAAGCGGAGCGCACGTTCGTTGGCTACCTTGTCATAAAGCATTGAGAGAGGGGAGATTGAGCCGGTGCTTGCAAATGTTCCGTCTTCAAGAACCGATCCATAGTTGAAGTATCCGTGGCAGAAGTCAGTATTCACCGATCCGTCTTCATTGCGGAAATATGGATCAAGTGTCGGATTGAAAAATGCCGCAGTACCTACAGCGCCGCCATCTGCATAGTCAGCATATGAGTACACTCCTTTTGCATTGAGATTGATTGTAAGGTGCTTGTCAAGGAGTGAAGGTGCAAGGCTGAAGTCGATGGTACCTCTGTCATAGCTTGATCCGATGAGAGTACCTTCCTGATCAGTATAGCCGAGTGAAACACGGTACGGCATCACCTCCTTGAGGTTTCCGTTGACACTGACATTGTGGTCATGTGAAACAGCGGTACGGAATATAAGAGACTGCCAGTCTGTATTGACCTTACCCAGCTTACCGCTCACCCATTCCTGCTGCTTCGATCCCTGAGCATATGCTTCAGCAACAAATTCACGGAATTCGGTCGGAGTCATCACAGGAAGCCTCTCCGAATTATTCTGTACGCTTACGCTACCGTTATACGACACCTGAGGTCTGCTTCCCTTACCCTTCTTCGTTGTGATGAGGATGACACCGTTAGATGCACGAGAACCGTAGATGGCTGCTGATGAAGCGTCCTTGAGGATTGTGAAGGACTCGATGTCATTGGCGTTGATCATGTCGAGAGGGTTGGACATTCCTGCGCCGGCACTATGAGCCACTGGAACACCATCAATAACGATAAGAGGGTCATTCGATGCCGACAATGAAGCTGCTCCACGGATACGGATCTGAGATGATGATCCGGGACCGCCGTCACCAGGAATCACATGAAGTCCAGGAACCTTACCCTTGAGCATGTCCTGAGTATTGACAATCGCTCCTCTGTTGAGTTCCTCTGTCTTGATTGCTGTTACCGATCCTGTCATGTCTTCCTTCCTCACAGTACCGTAACCGATGACTACCACCTCATCGAGGAATTCCGTATCCTCAGCCAGAGTAATTGTCTTAGGCATCTGTGAAGCCGTAAATGTCTGTGCCGCATAGCCGATGCAGCTTACTTCTACAACGGCATCTGCACTAGAAACAGTAAGGACGAAGTCGCCGTCCAGACCGGTGGAAGTACCGTTCGACGAGCCCTGCTCAACAACGGTCGCTCCGATTACCGGACCGATAGCATCAACAACGACTCCGCTTACCTCATATCCGCTCTGGGCGAATACCTGTGCACCCATAATGCATGACAGCACGAAGGATACACAAAGAGTCATGATTCTATTCATAAGAATTTTGTTTGGTTAGTAGATTGTATGATGATTTATTATATCCATTGAGGATTTCTTAGTTCTTGCCTTCCTTGACGAATCTCACTGCCACTGCACCGAGTACAAGAAGTACTGCTGCAACAATGAACATGTTCACCTGAGCACCACCGACAAGCTTAAGAAGAAGTCCGCCACATGCTGCCGCTACAATCTGAGGCAAGCAGATGGTACCGTTGAACAGACCGAGGTATGTTCCGATATGATCGCCTGAAAGTGAGTTTGTAAGGAGCGTGAACGGTACTGCAAGCATTGCTGCCCACGCAACTCCGATAAGGAGGAATGAAATCGAGAGCAGATACTGGTCGCGGACGAAGAATACAGACGCGAAACCAACTGCACCGATGAGGAGGCTGACAACATAAGCAGTCTTGATGTCCTTGAACTTAGGGATCACAAGTGCCCAGAGGACAGAACCTACCGACTGGATTCCGAAGAGAATACCCACCCAGTTACCTGCCTCCTGGTAGCCTGCAGACTTCACGTCTGAAGTGCCCCATACTGTATCAGCGATAGCACCGTTGGTATATGTCCACATGAAAAGGAATGCAGCCCAGCAGAAGAACTGGACGACACCTACTGTCCAGAATGCGCTTGGAGCCTTCTTGAGGAGTTCGAACATTCCAGGGCCCTTTCCTTCAGTTTCCTTCTTTGCGAGGTCGATACCATGGAACTCAGCATATTCCTTCGGCGGCATCTCCCTCACCTTGAATGTTGTGAAGAGAACGCAAAGGATGAGGATGGCTGCGCCAATGTAGAATGAATACTTAACTGAATCAGGCACCTGTCCTTCTGGAGCAACGTTGGCAATACCAAGCCATGCGAGGAGGAACGGGAAGATGAATCCTACGACACCACCTGCATTCACGAGGAAACTCTGGATTGAATATGCCTTACCCTTCTGCTCATCTGTAACCATGTCACCGACAAGCATCTTGAACGGCTGCATAGCCATGTTGATGGATGTATCGAGCAGCATAAGGGCCACGACACCGAAGATCATCGCACCGGCAAATGTGAGGTTGAAGTTTCCTGCATTAGGAAGGAGACACATCACTGCGATAGCGATGAGGGATCCGAGGAAAAGATAAGGGATACGACGACCGAAACGTGTCCAAGTGTTGTCGCTGTACTTTCCTACGAGCGGCTGAACGATCATACCCATGAGGGGAGGTAGAATCCAGAAGAAGCTGAGGCTGTGTGGGTCAGCTCCAAGAGTCGCAAAAATACGGCTGATGTTGGCGCTCTGAAGCGAATAGGCTATCTGTACTCCGAAGAATCCGAAGCTGATGTTCCAAAGCTGCCCAAAGGTCAAATTACGTTTTTGCATTATTTTATTTTTTGGTTATAGTTATCAGTGTGTATAAGTTCACGAATATAACTATTATATATAATAGATGAGTGATTCTGATGACGAATTGTGAGAAGAATCCGATGAATTGTCGTATTTTTGAGATGAAATTGCTATCTTCGGCATTAAAATGTAAACAGATGACTTCTTTTTCCAACATAAGGCCCATGTGGATCATCCATTTGTTCGCACTTCTGCATGCAGTCGTAGCCCTGACCTGCCGTCTAGCCGGCATAGAGGACGAACTGCTGCTCACGCTGCTCACAATGACCATGGTGCTGCTGGTGTGTTTCAGAAAGAATCTCAACATCGAGTTCACAGCATCCATCATCATCATATCAAACATTCTGGGTTACCTGTTCGGTACACTCGGAGCAAGCATTCTGGAAACATTCATCAGTTCTCCATATGCCGTGCATGCAGTATCGACAGCAGTTACTACAGAAATTCTTGGATGGTGCGTCGTAGGTGTCTCTGAACTCTTCCCAAAGATGAAGTCCGGCAACGGAATTCCAGCATCAACGCTCAAGTGGACCTTACTTGCGGCAGGAGGAATATTCATTCTGCGACTAGCCATAATGTCCATTTATTCTCAGCAGCCTCTTGGAGCGGAAAAGGTGTTCGAGCTCACGATCCAAGTGCTGTCTAACCCAGTGGGAATCATTGTACTTATCTGCGTCAACCTACTGTATATAAGGAACATTATAAACAGGCACAAAGACACTTCAAGACTTCTTAGAATTGCATCAGGATGCGCATTCATGCTGGCATGTTCGCTACTTGAGACCCTTCTTGCAGGATCGGGATTCCCGTTCAAGATGCACCTGGATTTCATGCAGGATTTTGTACTCCTCTTCCTTGTTTCAATCCTTACACAGACAACAGTCTACTGTATGGTCTTCGTTGTTAATTATGCAATATCTGCGAAGGTTGAAATGCACCATGAGCGAGAGAAAGCCAATATGGCTCAATACCGTTATCTGAAGCTCAAGGGACAGGTCAACCCGCACTTCCTGTTCAATTCCCTGAATATTCTTGATTGTCTGGTGTGTGAGGGAAAGTCAAAGGAGGCCAGTACTTACATTCATAAGCTTGCCGGCATCTACCGTTACATGATCAAGAGCGAGGACGAAGACATTGTTCCGCTCCGCGACGAACTGGCGTTTGTAGCCCAGTATGTAGACCTCCTCAGGTTGAGATTCCCTGAAGGATTTGATGTAGAGATCAATATTCCTGACAAGGAAATGACAAGATATGTACTTCCATGTTCGGTACAACTTATCATTGAAAATGCGACAAAGCACAATGCAGTAACTTCCGACAACCCTCTCAAGATAAGCATAGAGGTCATTGACGACAAGCTGAAAGTGTGCAACAACATCATTCCCAAGGTAACTCGCGTCGAGTCTACAGGATTGGGACACAAGTACATACGCCAACAGTATATGGATCTGTCAGGCAAGACTATTGAAATAGAAAACGACGGGAAAAGCTATAGTGTAACCTTACCTTTATTGTAGATACTTATGAAAGTACTGATAGTTGAAGACGAAATCATGGCTCAGAGAAGCCTGACAAGATTACTTGCACAGAACTATCCTGACATGGATGTCGTAGGAACAGCGACATCAGTCAATAGCGCTGTTGCATGGCTTAGAGACCCTGCAAACAGCGTTGATGTAATCTTCATGGACGTGGAACTCGCAGACGGCATCTGCTTCGAGATATTCAGACAGGTCGATATAAAGGCTAAGGTCATAATGACCACAGCTTATGACAGTTATGCACTCAAGGCATTTGAGGCAGGAAGCATCGACTATCTGCTCAAGCCTGTAGATGCCGATGCCTTGCAACGAGCTGTTTCCCGCGTACGCTCGAGGGGAGGCAGCGTAGACATTGAGGCGCTTATGAAACTCATGGAAGGCAAGAATGCCCCAAAGAAGGAATACAAGGAGCGTTACATCATAAAGATCAACGACAGAATTGTGCCGTTGAAGACTTCCGAAATCGCATATGTATACTCCGAAGAAAAGAACAATTATCTGGTGACGTTTGACGAGCAGCGCTACATCATAGACTCATCTCTTGATGTAATCAACGACGAGCTCAATCCTGCCGACTTCTTCCGTATCTCACGAAGCTGCATCATTTCCATGAAGGCCATCAGAAGCATAATCAAGCAGACCGGCAGGCTGCGCATCATAGCATCGCCCGAGTCATCGTTCGAGATGACTGTCAGCCGTTCCCGAGTGGACGATTTCATGAACTGGCTTGAAAAATAGCCTGGCACACAAAGCGCTAACCATCAAGCATTTACAAAAACCGCGTGCTTTTGGCAGCACGCGGTTTTTACAATTTACTGAGCACCAATCACTTAGGCGCCAGAAGATTAACAACGACCGCTTGAAGCGATCATGCCGGCAAGAGTGTCGTTGAACTCCTTGGCTGCCGCGAGCTGCTCTACTGTCAGGTGCATTCTGTAACGCCAGTAATGGCGTGAGTTTGCAGGGACATTGATACGCTCATCGTGAGGATTGAGGCGACGGAGTGCGCCGTCCATCGAGAGCCAGTCCTGAAGCGGAAGCACTGTCAGCATTGCAGGCGACCACAGGTGCTGGTCGAGGATCTGGCGGCAGATCCATGGCTCGCAGAAGTATGGAGCCTCGCCCTGGTTACCAAGAATCATATGCCAGAACTGCTCAGTTACCTGACGGTCTTCCTCCCACCATGCACGGATAGGGTTCATGTCATGTGTTGAAGTTGTACATACTGACAGGTATGGGTAGTTTGCCGGATGTGCAAATGTCTCCTCTACTGACTTAGGCATGCGCTGGATCTCAAGTGAAAGGATTCTAAGGTCTGCCATTACCTGAGGCACAGTAGCCGGAATCATTCCAAGGTCCTCACCGCATGCGAGCATTCCTGTAGAGTCAAGAAGCGCAGGAAGCTTCTGCATAGCCTTCTCCTTCCAGAACTCGTTGTTGCGACGATAGAAGAAGTCTTCGTAGAGACGATCGTAAGCTGCCTTGCGGTACGCATCAAGCCACTGATAGCCCTGAGTTGACTTTGCGCCGATCTTAGGATGGTAGTGACCTGTCTTACGTGGATCCTCCATGAAGAGGTCGAAATTGGTCACATCAAATCCCTGACTCTGGAGTTCATGTGCAGGGAAAGGAAGTGCAGGATTGAAGTAGCCGTTGAGACCGCTCTGTGTCCAAAGCGGAATCTCCCATATGCGGAAGAAGCCGAGGATATGGTCAATACGGAATGCATCGAAGTACTCGGACATCTTTGCAAGACGAGACTTCCACCATGCGAAATCATCCTCTGCCATCTTCTCCCAGTTATATGTAGGGAATCCCCAGTTCTGGCCGTCAGCAGAGAATGCATCAGGTGGTGCTCCCGCCTGCGAGTCCATATGGAAGAGCTCAGGGTAGAGCCATGCGTCCACGCTGGTGCGGCTGATTCCGATAGGAAGGTCACCCTTGAAGATCACACCCTTCGAGTGTGCATACTTGCATACCTCTGAGAGCTGGAGATCAAGGTGGTACTGAACGAAGCACCAGAAGTCGACCTCTGCCTTATGCTCCTCGCAGAATGCAGCAACCTTCTTCTTGTTGTATTTCGCATATCCCTTCCACTGTGAGAAATCCGGAGTTCCGTTGATGTCACGAAGCACGCAGAAAGCAGCGTAAGGAAGGAGCCAGTGAGCATTCTTCTCTACGAATGCCTGATAACCTGCTGTAGCGGAGAGCTTCTTGAATGTCTTGTCAAACGCCTTGTGGAGAAGCTCGAGCTTAGCATTGTTCACACGCTCATAGTCAATCTGCTCGAGAGCGTTAAGCTCAGCCTTAAGGGCCTTGTAAGCCTCGTCCTCCTTCACGCCCGCCGCAGGAAGGTGCAGGAACTGAGGGTGAAGTGCGAATGTCGAGTTAGGATTATATGGGTATGAATCCTCCCATGTGTGGAGCATTGTAGTATCGTTGATCGGGAGAAGCTGGAGGATGCTCTGACCTGTAGCTGCAGCCCAGTCAACCATCTTCTTGAGGTCATAGAACTCACCTACTCCGAAGTCATCCTCTGTGCGGAGCGAGAATACTGGGATCGCAGTACCTGCTCCCTTCCAGTCACGACCGCTGAAACGAACCTGAAGATCAGCCTCAACCACAACCTCATCTTCCTGAGGAAGCGAAGCAAACCATCTGTTCTCGCCATCCTCCCATGCTACAGGAGCAAGTGTATCCTTATCAGCAATAAGAATCTTGTATGCGAATGGTTCTGTCACATTGAGAGCGAGAGTCCAATATGGATAGTCTGAACCGTCAAAAGGAACAACCTTTGTCCACTCCTTGAGAGCCTTTCCGCTGCCTGCGAGAGCAAGAACTTCGTTAGGGCGAAGAGTCGGAGCGGCTACCTGGATAACGGCATTGACACCCTTAGGAGCCTTCTTTGCCTTCTCTGCAGGTCTGCCGAAGATAGCGTTTGTGAATGCTGATGAATAGAAAGGAGAGTCTGTCGGACGGTCGTTCCATCTGTCATAGACTGTGAGTTCCTTTGGCTCGACGCCCTCAGGCAGTGCAAGAAAATGCTTCTTCCACTCCTTGCGTACAGTCTGGCCATCGCGAACAACCTCATATGAGTACTCGGCTGTCTTAGAGAGGTTCACGCGAGCGATCTCGCCCTCCCAGATTCCCTCTGTTGTATAAACGAGAGGGTAGCGCTTTCCTCCAAGACAAAGGACGATTTCTTCGCCCCAGCTTGTCCTGTATTCAATGCTGATGTTGAGTTTCATATTATTAATGTTATTTGGTTATTTTTATGTTGTATCTATACTTTCATTCTATTTAACGTCGTGCAGGCGTATGAAACCTGTCTACGTTACCCTCCTCCTAAATCCTCCTCCTCGGGAGGAGGACTTACCATCACTTCGTTCCAAACTGATGGTTATTTTTATGTTGTTCTATTCTTTCTGTTTTTTGAAGGTTGTGCGTCAGTCCTGCAAGGTGCGGGTGCGGAGCTTGTTCCAGTTGAGCACCGGAAGGACGAACGATATCACTGCAGCCACAACCCAGAACCACGAAACAGGTCCAAAATCATATACCTTATTCAGCTCGCCTGCCGCATTCATAACCTCTGTAGTGTTGTACTGAATGAGATATCCGCTTGTTATATCCTGTAGTCCCGCTGCCACATAGCTCGAAATTCCAACTATTCCCAGCGCAGCTCCTGTAGCCTTTCTCGGAACGATATCCACCGCCATCAGACCCGCAACCACGCAATAAAGCACTCCCATCGAGAAGCTGAACATCGAGACATATACTATGTTCATAAGGTAGCTTCCTCCAACGAAAAGGAAGAAAGACAGAGAAACCGCGCACATGATTCCGGAGATCAGAGCCGGCTTGATACGGTTGCCTTTGAACACCTTGTCAGAAAGCCATCCGGCAGATACTGTGCCTGCGATGCTGAATCCAACCGAATATGCAAGGATTCTCGTCGCCTCGCTCATTTCAAAGCCTCTCGCCTCCTGGAGGAAGAGCACTCCCCAACCGTCTACAGCATTCTTTGTGATGTATAGGAATGCACTTGATAGGGCGATGACCCACACTCCCGGGTGTTTCAGCACAAACTTCTGAAGTTCCTTTGTAGGCTTCTTATCTACCTTTGTAAGGGTCTCACCAGAGAGTTCCTGCACAGACGGAAGTCCCTTGCTTTCAGGAGTATCCGACACCATCAGAAGGATGATACCGGCTCCGGCAAGGCCAGCGGCAGATGCGGCAAGAAAGCCGAACTGCCATCCTGCTACTCCGCAGATCCAACCCAGTATCAGGTACGAGAAGAATTTTCCTATATCAGGACTTGTGCTGAACAGGCTATAGTATGAGCCTCTCTTTGAAAGAGGGAACCACCTTGAAAGGCTGATGACTCCTGGAGCGGAACCCATTGACTGCGAAAGTCCGTTCATTCCCCAAAGGATGGCGAAAAGAACGAATATGAGCACCGAAGGGAGCATGCTGTGGAATATTCCTGACACTGCCATCAGGAAGTTCACGAGAGCCGACACGAAAAGTCCGGTGGCCATGAAGCGACGGATGTTGCAATAGTCGGCTATGAAGCCGTTCAGGAATTTACCGATGGCATATACGAACATGAACGAAGATCCTATGAGTCCCAACTGTCCTGCTGTAAGGACATCCCCATCGATGAGGGGCTGTTTGAAGATGCTGACACTCATTCTACAGATATAGTACAGGCTATATGCAATCGTAGCCCCCCAGAAAGTCTTGTTTCTGAGAGACTTGTACGTAGATATCACCTGCTCCTGCGGAACTTTCTCCGCTGAGGGTTTGCTTATTCTGTAAAATCGGTATAGACCCATAAAAAAAATCAAAAAGCCACACGTATACAAACAAAGCATACAAAGTTATAAAATTTGAAGAATTTTTTAATAAATTCGCCCTCCGAATTCCGACAAACTGCGGTTTTATACTGACGAAAGGATAAAAGTAACTGATAATAATACCATGAAACGTCTAATTCTAATTTTTGCAGCCACTGCACTTTCACTTTGCACACTGGCTCAGACTCCAAACGATGTCAAGTATGTATTCACAGAGGCTTCCGAACTCAATCTTATCGGTAAGATTCATGAAAATACTCCGAATCCATACCATAGAGTGGATACCGTAAAGTACAAAGGATTCACAAAGGGCGAAAACAGACAGGTACGCTGTCCTGCCGGCATGGCTGTGCTCTTCAAGACAAATTCCACAGTAATCACCGTAAAGACTGACTTCGGCTGGGAGTGGGCTTCAGTATCAACAATGCCGATCGCATATAGAGGATATGACCTCTATATCAAAAAGGACGGCAAATGGATCTATGCAGAATCAGGAGCCACCAACCATGGAGATAAAAGCGAAGATAACCTGGTGATCATCAGAAATATGGATGATTCCGAAAAGGAATGCATGCTCTATCTTCCTATATATTCTGAGGTTTACTCCGCACAGATAGGAATTCAGGAAGGCGCCTATATCGAGCCTCTCGAATCTCCTTTCAGACATCGTATCGGAATCTTCGGTTCCAGCTACACCCATGGCATCAGCACCAGCCGTGGAGGCATGAGCTACCCTATGCAGTTCATGAGAAACACAGGCCTTCAGATTCTCAGCCTCGGTTGTAGCGGCAACTGCAAGATGCAGCCTTATTTTGCTGATGTTCTCTGTGACGCTAAGGTTGACGCACTCATTTTTGACTCATTCTCAAATCCTGATGCACAAATGATCGAGGAAAGACTCTTCCCATTCATTGAAAAGATTCAGGCTGCCCACCCTGGCATTCCGCTGATTTTCCAGCAGACAATATACCGAGAGAATAGAAACTTCTGCGTATCTACAGACAATAGAGAAAGAGCAAAGCAGGAAACAGCGGCAAGACTTATGAAAGAAGCGTGCAAGAAATATAAGGACGTATACTTTATCGTTCCTGACGCGTCCTTGCCATCACACGACACTTCGGTAGACGGAACTCACCCTGACGATTACGGTTACACCCTTTGGGCAGAATCAATCGAAAAACCTATTCTCAAGATTCTTAAGAAGTACGGCATCAAATAGCAGAAAGCACTGATTTTCTGGCCTTTGCAGTCAGATAAACCGTACGGGCAAGAAGGTGAGCAAAGTATGCCGCCATCAGCACATGCATAGCAAGACCGTCGCACTGATCCGGTGCGACGGTCTGTCTTTCTACCATGATGGTAAGACAGAGTATTCCGATCACCCACACAGACACAAAGGCCACTACAGCCCAGAACATAGAGTTGCGAAGTCCTTTTGAAGCCGTAGCTCCGATAAATATGCCATCCCAAGTAAATGCAGCGCATCCCACCGGCGGCATCAGGAGAAGCCATGGAAGAAAGGCGATTGAAGCTTCTATAACCGAAGCATCAGAAGTCATCATACGCAGCAGAGGCATACCTGCAAAATGATATACGCCCATAAAGAGCAGAGCCAATCCCATACTCCAGACAAATATCCACCTGATGCTCTGGCTCAACATCCCACGATCCCTGGCACCTATATATTTTCCGACCAATGCTTCTCCGGCATATGCGAATCCATCTGTGAAATATGAGAATATCATCAGAAGTTTCATCAGTATGGAGCTGACAGCAAGGAGCACATCACCGTAGCGTGCAGAGATGATTGTAAAGCCGATGTAGATTGCTATGAAGCAGAGCGAACGCACATAAAGATCAGCGTTCATTACGAAGAAGCGACGGGTCTCGTCACCCTTGAACAGACCTCTGAGTTCCGGCAAAGCCAGAGTCGAAAGCGTGTTCTTACGATATTTCCAAAGCAGAAGAAGCAGAGCCACCGTCAATCCCGAATACTGGGCTACGACAGTTCCTGCCGCCACTCCGGTGAATCCCATTCCGTCATAATGCAGACCCCCGACAGCAAATCCGAGAGAGAGGATTATGCTCATAAGGACGTTCATTCCATTGACCGTCATATCCGTGGCCATAGCGCTGACACTATCCTGCATTCCTATGAACCAGCCCTTGAGAGCCATGAGACTGAGGGTTGCCGGGGCGGCCCATATACGGATGAAGAAGTATTTTGTAGCAAGGGTCTGGACCTCAGGACTTGAATCCACAACCAGAAAAGCTGCCTTGACAAATATCCACTGGATTGCTATCAGTACCAGAGCACATGCCAGGGCGATGCCGAGGGCACGCGCAAGAATGCGGGCGCATTCCTTGCGGTCGCCACGGCCGTATGCCTGCGCTGCCAGGCCGCCTGTACCGACACGAAGGAAACCGAAGTTCCAGTACAGCAGATCGAAAAGCATGGAACCTATCGCTATGCCACCGATCATAGTTGCTGCATTGACATCAAGATGTCCAGCCACGGCAATGTCCACCATTCCGACCAGCGGCACGGTAATATTGGCCAGGATGCTCGGGATAGCCAGTTTCAGTATGTCTTTGTTGATTGGTTTCATTATCTGTATTTCCCCTCTTCGTCAAGCATACCAAGGTATGAAGAGTAGCGGTCATAGCTGATTTCCCCTGCTTCTACAGCCTCCTTTACTGCACATCCGGGTTCATGCGTATGTGTACATGGAGCGAAGCGGCAGTTCTCCGAAACCTTCAGCATTTCCGGGAAGTAAAGCGCGATCTCTTCCTTCTTGAGATCTACCAGTCCGAAGCCGCGAAGACCTGGAGTGTCAACGATGAAACCATGAGATTCTTCACCATGTTCAGAATGACAGGTAGAAAGGGCATACATCTCATAGAATGTGGTTGTATGCTTACCCTGAAGGTGAACATCCGAGATTTCACCGACCCTCGGATCAAGCGATGGGTCAAGGGCCTTGATGAGCGATGATTTGCCGACACCGGATACTCCCGAGAACAGCGAAACATGTCCGCAGCAGGCCTCTCTGAGGGCATCTACTCCCTCACCTGTAAGAGCCGATACTTCCATGACAGGATAGCCTGCACCCTCATATATCTCATGGAATGCTTCAAGCATTTCCGCATGGGACTCTCGATAAAGATCGACCTTGTTCAGGACTATGGTCACAGGGATATTGTACACCTCACATGTCACCAGAATCCTGTCCAGGAACGGAAGTTTGATTTCAGGATAATCTATGGTTGCGATTATGAATGCACGGTCAAGATTGGCCGCGATGATATGCGACTGGCGCGAAAGATTTGTAGACTTGCGGATGATGTAGTTCTTTCTTTGCTGTACCGCAGTGATGGCCGCAGGGTTCTCCAGAATGAGATACTCCATCGAGACCCTTCTTCCGTCATCGGTCAGCACACCGCCCTCCTGCACAAAAGCATCATCCGGAACATCTACAGAGAATGTCACATGGTCACCAACCGCAACTGGGTTGGTCGCAGTGCTGCCCTTAAGCCTGATCTTTCCTCTCAACACTGCCGGAAAGAGATCCCACTGGGGGAGTTGAGCCAGCAGATAGTGGCTACCGGTATGTTTTACTACTGTCGCTTGTCCATTTATAATCATGTTGCAAAGATAACAAAAACACAACAAAAATCACTACCTTTGCATATTGTAGATTTTAAACACCATGATACAGGAAACCCATATTGACGCTGCTCTGAAGGAGATGTTCGACAATCTGTCATTCACTCCGGAGCCTGCGGGACTTTACGACCCGCTCAGGTACATGATCCAGATAGGAGGAAAGAGAATCCGCCCTCGCCTGTGCCTCACTACATACGCGCTATACAAGGACACTTTCAACGAGGAGATTCTTATACCAGCTGCTGCAATAGAAGTCTTCCACAGCTTTACCTTGATTCACGACGACATCATGGACAAGGCAGAAGTGCGTCGCGGAGTGCCGACTGTGTACCGCAGGTGGGATGAGAACACTGCCATACTATCGGGTGACGTAATGTCGATCGAAAGCTACAAGATGATAGCCAAGGCACCGGCTCATGTGCTTCCTCAGGCACTTGAACTGTTCTCCCAGACAGCCGCAGAAGTATGCGAGGGTCAGCAGTACGACATGGATTTCGAAAAGAATGACATTGTACCGATGTCAAGCTATCTGAAGATGATCGGACTAAAGACCGCTGTGCTGATAGCATGTGCCGCAAAGCTCGGAGCAATAATTGCGGAAGCTCCTGCTTACGAGTGCGACCTCCTGTATAAATATGGATATGACCTCGGATTGGCATTCCAGGTTGCTGACGACTGGCTAGACACTTATGCCGACCCTAAGGTGTTCGGAAAGGCAATCGGAGGCGACATCCTCAACAACAAGAAGAACTGGCTGACTACCAGGGCCTTCGAGAAGGCATCGGGACAGGTACGCGAGCAACTGCTTGCCGCCATGGAGATGCCGATAGAGACTGAAGAACAGAGAACTGCCAAAATTGCTGCTGTCAAGGACATCTATGCAGCACTTGAGGTCGGCGAGGAGGCAAAACAGGAGATCATAAGACTGCACACACAGGCAATGGGACACATCACCCAGTTGGGACTCTCTCCTGAAAAGGCCGCCCTGCTTGAAAACTATGCCAAGAAACTGATAGGTAGAACAAAATAATGGAAAAGAAGAAACTGGAGATCATGGCCCCTGCAGGCAACTTCGAGTGCCTGCACGCAGCCATACAGGGAGGAGCAGACTCCGTGTACTTCGGAGTTGAGAAACTCAACATGAGGTCACACTCCGCCAACAATTTCAAGATGACTGACCTTGAGGAGATCGTACGCATCTGCTCTAAGTATGGTGTCAAGACATACCTCACCCTCAACATCGCCCTTTTCGGCGAAGACCTTGAGGATATGAGACGTACGCTGGATGCAGCCAAGGCAGCCGGCATAACAGCCGTGATCGCCTCTGACATGGCAGCCATCATCTACGCACGTCAGATTGGAGTGGAAGTGCATATCTCCACCCAGCTCAGCATCTCGAACATCGAAGCATTGCGTTTCTATGCGCAGTTCGCTGACGTGATTGTACTTGCCCGCGAACTGAATCTCGGACAGGTAAAGGAGATCAAAAGGATCATTGATGAGGAACAGATCTGCGGACCATCAGGCCGCATCGTAGAGATCGAGATGTTCGCACACGGAGCACTCTGCATGGCTATTTCAGGGAAATGCTACCTCAGCCTTCATGAATATGGAGCATCAGCAAATCGCGGTTCATGCTTCCAGCTTTGCCGCCGTGCATACAAGGTCGAGGATAGGGAAACAGGCATGCAGCTGGAGATCGACAACAAGTACATCATGTCACCTAAGGACCTGTGTACCATCGAGTTCATGGACAAGATCATCGACGCTGGAGTTACAGTGTTCAAGATTGAAGGACGTGCACGTTCGGCCGAATATGTGAAGCGAGTGGCATCATGCTACCGTCGCGCTGCCGACGCAGTATGCGATGGCACATACACACCGGAGCTCGGAGAGTCTATGAAGGCAGAACTGGAGGAAGTATTCAACAGAGGATTCTGGGGAGGATACTACCAGGGAGCGAAGATGGGAGAGTGGTGTGATGTATACGGCAGCACCGCAACCCGTAAGAAAGTATATAGTGGAAAGGTCACCAACTGGTTCGGCAAACTCGGAGTTGCCGAGATTCTTGTGGAGTCACACCCATTGAGAGTTGGGGACAAGATCCTCATAATAGGACCTACATCAGGTTGTGTAGAGTATACCATTCCTGAAATCCGTGTCGACCTTAAGCCAGTACAGGAAGCAACCAAGGGAACATACTGCTCAATAGCAATCGACTGGAGCAAGGTTGTCCCTGGAGCACGCGAAGAGGCTCTCAGCCTGTGCGGCGACGGTTGCAACGAGACAGCATGCCGCGCCATTGAAGAGTCCCGCCTTCGCCGCAGCGACAAAGTCTACGTCTGGCCGGAAGTCTAGGCGAAGAGTTCGCGGAGAACTTTCAGGGAGTTTACGTTTACCGCTGAGTCGGTATGAAATTCTATGTAGCGGAGGATTTCCTCCGCTATTTCGTTTCTTACAGGCCCATTGAGAGGTACCAGCATAGAGTCTGCGAACGGCAACGTCATGAACTGCCGGACAAGAGGATAATGGTCACCCACAAACGGCATGAGGTCTTCGGTCTCCGGACGGAAACCCAGCTGGACAGCCAGCTCCAAAAGGAACCTGATATGGAAGTTACTGAAATCGGTCTGTATTGCATCAAGAAGAAGAATATTCTTCTCACACCACTCATACATACCCTGCTCATACATCCCGTCCTTCAGGACACGGAACATGACCTCAGCCATGAACATTGTCATGGTGTTCTTGTAGATGCTGTTCCTGATACCCATCAACGGAGCGCGTGAAACCAGACCTTTGACAGTAAAGAGTGTTGATTTTGAAGACTCTATAACATCGCCCTCCAGAAGCGTCAAAGGCAGAAAAAGCGACATACCGGACTTCTTCCCGACGCCGCGCACAAGAAAACTTCGTCGTCCATATTCCCTGCTGAGAGTATGGACGACGAGAGAGTTCTCACCGAACTTGGTGGTATGCAGAACTATCAGTTCGGTATTCTTTGTCATGACTTACGTTTTAGGTCCCTTGACTTCGCTCGGGATGATAATTCAGGCATTTTCATGCAGCCAGGCCGCCATTGCACGAAGGGCCTTGCCCCTATGGGAGATGGCGTTCTTCTCTTCCTCGGAAATGTCTGCCAATGTAAGACCGGGATACTCGTCTGCGATGAATATTGGATCATATCCAAAGCCGCCGTTACCGGACTTCTCACGCGCAATTACGCCCTCAAGAGCACCTTCAAACACTCTGATCTGGCCGTCTATGATGAGAGTGATGACACTCTTGAAGCGGGCTCTTCTGGAAACCTTCTTAACCTTGAGGCCAAAGGATTCCGCCATTCTGGCCTCACCTTCGATTACGCCAAGTTCATAAAGGACCTTGTCCATGTTCTTGTTGAAGTCCTTATCATCTCCCGCATAACGAGCTGTGTACACGCCTGGAGCGCCACCCAAGGCATCTACCTCCAGTCCTGTATCGTCGGCAAAACAGTTACAGCCCAACTTTTCATATAGATATTGAGCCTTCTGCAATGAGTTGGCTCTCAATGTATTTCCTGTTTCAGGAATATCTTCCAATATCCCCACATCGGCGAGAGAAACGAGTTCAAAGCCCTCGCCTAAGATTTCTGACGCCTCACGCAGTTTGCCTACATTTCCCGTTGCAAACACAATCTTCATATAAACTGCTTTTCATTACTTATTAAACCGGCGCAAAGGTATAAAAATATTTCGTACTTTTGTGGTATGAGAAAATTATATACCATCGCGGCTATCGCCGTGACTTTTTTTGCAGCTACAACTGCTGCAGGCCAGTCAAAGAGCTTCAAGCTCGGAAAATGGACAGAGATCCACAACGGTATCGTCAAGGAGTTGAACAGCTCATATGTGGATTCCCTTCCCGTGGATAGAATAATGAGAGCAGGAGTCGATGCGATGCTCGAAGCTCTTGACCCATACACCGTGTATATACCGGAAGAGGAAAATGACGACCTCCAGATGATGCTTTCAAACACCTACGGAGGTATCGGAGCAATCATCCATAAGCCAAAGGGCAGCAACGTGATCATCAACGAACCATACGCCGGTTCCCCTGCAGTAAAGGCCGGACTTGTATGCGGTGACGAGATCGTAGCGATCGATGGAGTCCTGACAAAGGAACTGGAGATCAAGGAAAGCACCGACAGGATGAAAGGAAAACCCGGAACTACTGTCATCTTCACCGTAAAGAAGGCTCGTACAGGAGACACACTTGATGTTCCGGTTGTGCGCGAGAGGATCCATCTCCCTGACGTGGAGTACGCGGCAATGCTTGACGACTCAACAGGCTACCTGCTTCTTTCCGGATTCACAGAAAATGTCGGCGCAGAAGTAAGGACAAAGTTCATAGAGCTGAAGAAGGCCGGAATGAAGAGGTTTGTTCTCGACCTGCGAGGCAATGGCGGCGGTCTCATGAGCGAGGCTGTGAACATCCTCTCTATCTTCCTTCCAAAGAACACTCTCGCTGTCACCTCAAAGGGCAACAGCGCCGCTTCATCATACGAATACCGCACTTCACTGGAGCCAGTTGATACTGAAATGCCTATTATCGTGCTCATTGATTCCGGCTCAGCATCAGCATCTGAGATTGTCGCAGGAGCGATTCAGGACCACGACAGAGGTGTAATCATGGGTACACGAAGCTACGGAAAGGGATTGGTTCAATCCATCCGTCCGCTCCCATATAACGGCAAGATGAAGGTGACTACCGCAAAATACTATACACCTAGCGGACGCTGCGTGCAGGCGATTGACTACAGCCGCAGAAATGCGGACGGTAGCGTAGGCCATATTCCAGACTCGCTTACAACTGAATTCAAAACAGCCTCCGGACGTATTGTACGAGACGGAGGAGGAATCACCCCTGACATAAAGATTGAGCACAAAGAATATAGCAGACTCGTCTATGCTCTTGTACTGGGCGGCGTCATAGACCAGTATGCGATTGACTTCTCACGTCGTCATGAAAGCCTCCCGGCTGTAGACAATTACCACTTCAGCGATGCCGATTGGGAGGATTTCGTAGAGTTCGCGAAGACACAGGATTTTGACTACCGAAGCAGCGCAAGAACCCTTTATGACCAGATGAAGAAAGAGCTGGAGGAGGACGGACTTGCAGAGACAATGCAGGCCGAGCTCACAGCTATGGAAAAGGCACTCAACATGGAAAAGGAACAATTCCTCAGACTGAAGAAGGACGAGATCATACCGTTCATTGAGGAAGAACTTGCTACAAGATACTGGTTCCAGAAAGCAGGAGTGCAGATCAGACTCAGATATGATGAGCAACTGAAAAAGGCGCTTATCTCCCTATAATCGTTAAGACTATATGAAAACATCACACACTATTCTGACAGCCCTTGTGCTTGTCAGCATTTCATGCACAAAGGAAATCAGCGAATACACACCGCAAGTGCAGGAACAGCACACCCTCAGCGCAAAGCTTGTCGGCAGCTGTGAAGGAGAGCCAATTCCTGGCACGCTGCTGGTAAGACTCGACGCCGGGACTGTCAAGACAATAGAAGACGGGAGATTCACTGAAATCTCAAAAGAGGTTCTTCCGGACATCGCCGTCACATCGTTCACTCCCGCAATTCCGGTAAAACCAAAGAACATGGAGGTGGCACGAAAATATGGCCTTGACCAATGGTTCGTCGTAGGATTCGACCCACAGACAAGACCGGAAACCGTAGCTGCAACAATGGCGGCATCCCGCAGAGTACGCTCTATACAGTACAACAGATCCGTACAACCTGTATGGGATGGGAAGGCATACCCTTTTAAGGAAGTACCTGTGACAAAGTCTTCCCCAGCCCCACAAAGCGAGTCAACAATCACATTCAACGACACATTTGCTGCGCACCAGTGGAATCTCGTAAACGACGGAACCATTGCAAAGGGTTCGGTAGCTGGAGCTGACATCGGAGTAAAGGACGCATGGAGGCTTACAGGAGGCGATCCAAGCGTTGTTGTTGCTGTATTTGACTGCGCAATATTGACAAGACACGAGGACCTGGTGAATGCCGTATGGAGTAATGAAGCTGAGATCAATGGAGAAGCAGGAGTGGATGACGATGGCAACGGATTCATAGACGACAAAAACGGATTCAATTTCGTAAACTGCTTTGCAATAAACGCCGACTACGTAAATGGCGCCCTTAATGGAGAACAAGTTGCCACTATCAAGGGTAGCGCACTCAACAGTTTTGCCGGAAGCGGCCACGGAACCCATGTTGCCGGTATCATCGGAGCAACAAACAACAATGGCAAGGGAGTCAGTTCAATTGCGGGAGGAACCGGCAACGGAGACGGCGTAAGACTTATGACCTGCCAGATCTTCCAGGGCTCATCATACTGCACAGATGCACAGAATGCAGCCGCATTCATCTACGCTGCCGACAATGGAGCATGCATTGCACAATGCTCATATGGAAACTCCAACATCATTACAAGCGACGATCTCTACATCAACGGTGGAGAGGTAAATGGAGTCAACATCAAGCCATCTACACTCGAGAATGCCGCACTGAAATATTTCCTTGACCCAGCAAACAGCAACCACGAGTCCCTCGTGGGCAATATGGCTATATTTGCTGCTGGAAACCACCAGAACCCATACTCGATCTACCCTGGAGCACTGCCATATGTAATATCTGTAACTGCGTTCAGATGCGATTTCATGCCGGCACAATACACCAACTACGGCCCAGGATGTAAGATTGCAGCACCTGGCGGAGAAGTCACTGAATTGGCAGCCGCTGGAGCCAATGCAGATAAATACGACTACAGCACAACGATTCTTTCAACAGGAGTTTCAGGATCAGCAACACCATCTCCTGGTATTGAGACTGAAAAAGGTAAACATTATGTGTACATGCAGGGAACGTCAATGGCCTGTCCACATGTATCAGGTGTTGTTGCACTTGGAATATCATATGCCAAGAAACTTGGAAAGAAACTCACCAGAGAAGAAATGACTTCACTCCTGCTGACCTCCGTAAATGACCTTGACCAGTACACAGCAGGAACCTGTTACCACAACAACATGGGCACAGGCGCGCTTGACGCATGGAAATTCCTCATGGCGATAGAAGGAACCCCTTCTGTCATGGCAGAAGCAGGCAAGGCAGTGAAGATCAATCTAAGCAAATACTGCAACGCACATGATGAATATACCATTGACATTGACGAGGAATCACGCACATCACTCGGCCTGGCTTCTGACCCAGTTATCAAAGATGGATATCTTGAGATTCAGTGCAACAATATCGGAGCCGGAAAGATAACTCTCAGCGCAGCAGTCGGCAAGGACACCACAACCGAAGATGGCATCGGAGAAATGAAATATTCTCGTGAAATATCCATCGTATCAAGACCGTTCGCCACAGACAACGGCGGCTGGCTATAAACATTCCGTTTACTTAAACACACATCCACATGAAAAGATTAATCTACCTCATATCTGCACTTATGCTGTTGGCTTCATGCGGTGAAAAGGGAGGCACCCAGCCACAGCTCACCCTTAAGCAGAAGCTCTGCACAGAGTGGCACAGCACCACCGTGTCGCTTGACGCAGACATTTACATCAGTTTCGCTGATAACGGAACCTTTGAACTTTACCAGAAGATTGTAGAGGGAGCATACCGCCTTTACAGAGGTACATGGAACCTTGAGGAAGACCTCCTCACAGGTAAATACAACGATGGAGAGGACTGGGCTGCCGCATACAAAGTGACCATCGTAAACAATGTCCTTACATTGACATCCTATAACGATACAGCCGAAGAATCAGTCTTTGAAAAGGCCAAAATCCCTTCCGAGATCAAGGAAACCTGCGAAATAGAAGTAAGAAGCAGATGAGACATTGCAGATTTATCATAGCGGTTATCACAAGTGTGATGACCGCAGCTTCATGTATATCTGAGATTGACACTTCGTCCGTTCCCGAGCCGAGCGAATCCGAATTGGCTTTGGCGACAAAGTCCGCCGGAAGAATGTCTGCAGACCACCAGAAGGGCTTCCTTCTCATATACGTTGACGAACAGACTGTAGCCAGAATAGAGAAAGGAGAAATCGATAGAGTTGCATATGAACTATTTTCCGGTATGGAGATCAGAGGCTTCGAGCCTGCGCTGAGCCACATGCCTAAAAACAAGGAAGTGGCACGCGAACTCGGTCTGCACAGATGGTTCACCATCACATTTGACGAGAGCATTCCGGTGCGTCGTATTGCACAAGAAGTCGCCATGCGTCCTGAGATATGCCTCGTACAGTTCAATAACCTGGCGAAACCAGCATCTGACTGCAAGAGCATCCCATTCAGGCCTCAACCAAAACTCATGGCCGCAGCACAAGAGGGAGCAACAATACCGTTTGACGACCCGATGAACTCATACCAGTGGAACCTCAACAACACCGGCGACAAGAAGGTTGCAGCGACAGCACGTGCAGGGGCTGACGTAGGAGTGATGGACGCATGGAAACTTACCACCGGCACTCCGGACGTCATCGTAGCCATCTGCGACGCACCAGTAAAATACACTCACCCTGACCTTGAGGCAGCTATGTGGGTGAATGAAGCAGAACTTAATGGAGTCAAAGGCGTAGATGATGACGGCAACGATTATATCGACGACATCTACGGATACAACTTCTACAAGGGCTCCGGTTCACATGGGGCAATCAACTGGGAATCAGCCGGGGAAACCGGACACGGCACACACGTAGCAGGTATCATAGGAGCAGTGAATGGCAACGGATTGGGTGTCAGTTCGATTGCAGGTGGAAGCGGCAACGGGGACGGAGTACGCCTGATGACGTGTCAGCTTTTTGAGGGAGCTGGTTCCGCAGGCGACGCAGGTATGGCAGAAGCGCTGATGTATGCTGCCGACAACGGAGCATGCATAGCACAATGCTCATACGGATACCCTGCATATACCTTCGAGAACGACAAGTCATTCATGGACAATGCACCGCTGGAGTACAGAGCTATCAACTATTTCATACACCCTAAGAATGCAAAACACCCCGCACTGGAGTCAAATATAATAATATTTGCAGCGGGAAATGAGTCTGCCAGCGAGTCTGATTATCCTGGAGCGTTGCCTGTATGCGTTTCTGTAACCGGTCTCGGAGCAGACTATCTGCCTGCCGGATATACAAACTACGGAAAAGGCTGCAATCTTGCCGCACCTGGAGGAGACTTATGGATCGGTTCGTACAAGGAGGAAGAGAACATAAGCCAGATTCTCTCCACATGCATCAGCGAAGTTGCATCAGACTATGCATGGATGCAGGGCACATCGATGGCATGCCCTCATGTGTCCGGAGTGGCTGCACTTGGAGTATCGTATGCAGGAAAACTCGGAAAGAGATTCACGAGAGAAGAATTCACATCATTGCTTCTGACTTCGGTAAATGACATCAATCAGCTTATTGCAGAAGCTGATCTCAAGCCGTTCAAAGATCTTTCGTTTTCCCTCAGGCCATATAGGACACGCATGGGAACAGGCGCAATAGATGCGTGGAAGCTGCTTATGCAGATAGAAGGCACACCATCTGTCATGATAAAGAGCGGCACGACTTCATCCATCAGCCTGGAAGATTTCTTCGGAGAGTCCTATGATGATCTTACATACCTTAGCGTTGAGATTGATGATGATGCAAAGAAGACTCTCGGATTGGCTTCGAGTCCAAGAATCGAGAAAGGAGTGCTCAACATCGCATGCATGAAGAATGGCTCGGCAAAGATCAGAGTTTACGCTAACGTAGGAGGCACTGAGATATCTCGCGAACTCTCGATCATATCCAGAGGTGTATATTCAGAAAATGGAGGATGGTTCTAATGAAAAGGACGCTATTTATACTTACTGCGCTGATGATGCTTGCTGCCATCAGTTGCAAGAAAGAGGATAAAAATATAGACTATAAGGCAAAACTGGCCGGCGAGTGGCACTACGTTCCAGAAGATTTTGAAGCTGACATCTATGCTGTCTTTGAAGTGAACGGGGGCTTTGAACTTTATCAGCAGATCGGCGGTGGCCGTCATAAGCATTATTCCGGCACATGGTCGTCCGAGAATAGCACACTGTCTGGCACATACTCTGATGGAAGTGCATGGGGAAGCAAATACAGCATGACGTTCACCGACGACAACACGATGGTCCTTACAGCACTGAACGGTTCGGCGGACGTGAGCACCTATGTGCGAGAGGACGTGCCTGATGAAGTAAAGGATAGCTGCGTTGAGGTCAAGTCAACGGCTGCAGCAGACTGTGCGCCTGCATTCTAGACATCTTTACGCAGGCTGAATTCACAGCCACAATAAAGCTGGTTGTAGAAGTCATACTCCTTAATGATCTGGAGACGACGTTCCTGAAGACCGTTTTTACGCCAATTCTGATCCCACCATATCACCTGCCGGTCATCTGGTGGGATATTGTTTTCCTCAATACGACTGACGTCAACTGCCCAGTTGCCGGCTTCATTGATCTGATCCAAGGACTTCCATCGTGACGATGCCAGTGTGGTGGTGATGACCTTTATTCCTCTCTTGCGAGCATACTGTGCTGTTTTAAGGAGTCTTAATCTGAAGCATTTCAAGCAACGTCCTCCCCTCTCCGGTTCGCGTTCCAGTCCCTTGATTTCAGAGAGCCAGTTCTCATGATCATAATCTGCGTCAACGATCTCCAGTCCGAGAGACTCGGCATATCTGGAGCACTCGTTCTTGCGGATTTCGTACTCCTCCCTGGGATAGATGTTGGGATTACAATAATATATAATGGGAGTAATGCCGCTCTGAAGCAGAGCCTCTATGATTGCACTTGAACACGGTGCACAGCATGTGTGGAGAAGAACCGTCGTCTCCCCCATCGGCGCCTGTATTATATTATTTTTTCTTTTTGCCATTTCTTTCGCTAGCTATCAAGCAACTTCGTCCATTAAGAGTGAAGTCAAGAAATCTGCACAAAGATAATTCTAAATTCAGTATCTTTGCTCCCCTTAAAACTAATTTTCATATGGGCCTGAAAGCACTGAGTCCACTTATCGTATTCCTCGGACTCTACCTCATATCATGTATCATCGCACAGGATTTCTATGCGATTCCTATCTCCGCAGCATTTCTCCTTGCTTCGGTTTACGCTATAGCTATATGCAAAGGAGGCAGTCTTGAAGAGAAGATCGGCGTATTCTCAAAAGGAGCCGGCGACAGGAATGTGCTCCTGATGATATGGATATTTGTCCTTGCAGGTGCATTTGCAGCGACCGCAAAGGAGATTGGAGCCATCGACGCAACCGTAAACCTGGCCTTGCGGATACTTCCCGGCAAGTTTATTTACGCCGGACTTTTCCTGGCTTCATGTTTTATCTCTATGTCCATCGGAACCAGCGTCGGCACCATCGTGGCACTTGTACCGATTGCTGCCGGTATAGCACCGGCACTCTCCGGCGGTGACAATCTGGCATCATACACGGCATTCATAACTGGAATCATAGTCGGAGGATCCTTCTTCGGAGACAACCTGTCATTCATATCAGACACCACCATAGCAGCCACCAGAACACTTGGATGCTCCATGGCAGACAAGTTTAAGGTCAACCTGCGCATAGTGGGACCTGCCGCATTGGTTGTAACTGTATTGTATATAATTCTTGGTTCCTCAGTAACGGCATCTCCGGAAGCCGGTGCTGTCAACTGGTTACTGCTTATTCCTTATATACTGATCATCGGTCTGGCGCTTTCCGGACTGAACGTAACTGCAGTGCTTACTATAGGGATCTTTGTAAATGCAATTCTGGGATTCGCGACCGGCAACCTTACGTGGAGCGGATGGCTCAGTACTATCGGAAGTGGCATCAGTGACATGGGAGACCTGATCATGGTGACCCTGCTGGCCGGAGGAATGCTTGAAGTGATCCGTGTAAACGGGGGTCTGGACTACATAGTCAACGGGTTAACCCGAAGAATCAGTGGCAAACGTGGAGCAGAGTTCAGCATAGCGGGACTGGTCTCGCTTGCCAACCTCTGCACCGCCAACAACACTATAGCCATTATAACCACAGGACAGATTGCACGTGATATAGCTGAAAGATTCGGCATCGATCCTCGAAAGGCAGCCAGTATCATGGACACATTCTCATGCCTTGTACAGGGCTTCATCCCATACGGAGCCCAGCTGCTGATGGCTGCCGGACTGGCAGGAATCTCATCAATCTCGATCAGCGGATATCTATACTACCCGTTCATTATGGGTTTGTTCGCAATCTGCTCCATCATCTTCCGTCTGCCGCGCCGATATTCTTAAAGGTTACCTCCGGCAAACTGCTGGTATATCTCGTCCAGCCATGTAACGCGCTGTTCCTGACTTGCCGACTTGACACCGTTCAGACTGATCCATTGGATGTCCTGTATGCCGATCTGTCGGAATGTTCCCTTGATGAGCGATCCCTCGATGGAATTATTGAACTTATCCCTATACACATCTGCAGGGGTATTCATTGTCGTAATCACTGTAACCTTTCTGATCGGCAGTCTTGAAACCAGCTTACCTTTGTCCATATTGTAAGCCACAGCCGGGAATATGACCTTATCGACAAAACCTTTCATCATAGCCGGCATAGTCATCCACCAGATAGGAAATATCATCACAAGGTGATCCGCCCACTCCAGGTCTTTCTTATATTCCATGACCTGATCGTCAACGGTTCCCAATGCTGACTCTCCTGCCCTGCCAGCCCCACTGAATGCAATCAGGTCCTTGGCCCTCATCACCGGATCAAAATCGTCCTGATCAAGATTGATCACGCGACACTCCTGGCCGCCATCCTTGACTCCATCCTCCACAGCCTCAAGTATAGCGCTGCAGTAGCTCCCTCCATAGGGATGATTAAATACAACAAGTGTCTTCATGTCTGTTTTATTAAAGTTCCCACCAGACATAGCAACACTCGTTCCGTACTCTGATCTCCTCCTCGAATACTCTTCCCCAACCGTCCGAGGACAAACAACGCCTTAAAGCATAATAGGCTGTACACCAAACAGTTACAAAACCAACCGTCGTTAGTCCCATAGGCACATTATAAGAAAAGAGAAGCGAGATTGAAAGTTATGAAGGCAGCGACCCAAGCAAGGACTATGGTATAGACTGCCGTGATGATGGCCCATTTCCATCCTCCTCCTTCGTTCTTTATGGCTATGAAGGTTGCTATACATGGGAAGTAGAGCAATATGAAGACCATGTAGGCCAAAGCACCGGCAGGGGTCACCGAGTTTATGAGAGCCCTCTGCAGACGGGTTTCTTCCGGGGCAGACCTCTCAACTTCGCTCGAGGTGACAGGGAAAGGACTTGAAGTGATATCCTCAACAGGCTGATCGTCAGCATACATGACACCGAGAGTGCTCACAACAAGCTCCTTGGCACCGACTCCGGCAACGATACCGACTCCCATCCTCCAGTCAAATCCCAGAGGTTCAAGCACCGGCTCGATTGTCTTTCCGATGTAGCCTATGAATGAGTGTTCCTGCTGATCCTTTACTGTATCGTAAGCATCATGATTAGGGAAGTAGCCCAGGAACCAGATTGCCATTGAGCATATCAGGATGATACCACTCATCTTCTGGAGATACTGCTTACCCTTCTCCCAAGTATGACGGAAGATGGACTTGGCAGTTGGAATGCGGTAAGGAGGAAGTTCCATCACGAAAGGAAGGTCGTCATCCTTGAAGAAGCGGCTCATGACCCTGGCGGCAATGATGGCCAGGACGATTCCCAAGGCATAAAGCCCGAGCATCACAAGTCCTGCATGACGAGGGAAGAATGCTCCAGCAATCAATATGTATACAGGCATACGTCCTGCGCATGACATCAACGGAATTATCAGAATGGTGATGATCCTGCTCTTCGGACTCTCGATAGTCCTTGCTGCCATCACAGCCGGCACATTACAGCCGAATCCCATGATCATAGGTATGAATGACTTGCCGTGAAGACCGATCTTATGCATGAGACGATCCATGATGAAGGCCGCACGCGCCATATAGCCGGAATCTTCCAACAATGATATGAGCAAGTAAAGAAGCATGATGTTCGGCAGGAAGACCAGCACGCTGCCCACTCCACCTATGATTCCGTCTACAACCAGATCCTTAAGCCAGCCATCCGCCATCATCGAAGAAACGAAAGCCGAGAAATGCGACACCAGCCACTCGATCCAACGCATTGGATATTCTCCCAATACGAAAGTACCGTCAAATACAAGATACAGTAAGGCAATGAAGATAGGGAAGGCAAACCACCTGTCAGTCACAAAGGCATCTATCTTATCCGTAATAGTCTGACGTTTTCTCTTTCCCTGATATGGGACATACGTTTCGGCGAGCGCACCCTGTACGAATGCATACTTGGCATCCACCAGAGAGGATTCCAAACCTGAGCCCATAAGGCTACGTACCCTTGCATTCTCCTCAAACCTGGCAGCAATGATCTCGTCGCGGTTAGGCAAAGACTCAACAACTGCCTCGACATCCTTGTCATTCTCCAGATATTTGATTGTGAGATATCGGGTCGAGTACTTGTTTCGAATATCAATATTCTTCTTTATCAATGCCTTGAGGCGACCGATACTCTGCTCGATCTCCGCTCCGTGATTGATATGTATATGGCGCGACAGATGCGGATCACTCTTCTCATATACCTGTATAACAATGTCGAAAAGTTCCTCTATGCCCTTTCCCGTGCGGCTGACAGTCGGCACGATTGGCATTCCAAGAAGATATCCCAGCTGCTTGATATCCAGCTGGTCACCCTTTGCCTGGAGTTCGTCATACATATTCATAGCCATGACCACGCGCAGGTTCATGTCTATGAGCTGGGTAGTGAGGTATAGATTTCTCTGAAGATTTGAGGCATCGACCACATTTATGACGATGTCCGGCATATCCTCCAGAAGATTCTTGCGGACATAAAGTTCTTCCGGGCTATATGCCGAAAGCGAATATGTTCCCGGAAGGTCCACCAGCTGGAAAGTATATCCGCCATGGTCAAAGGTTCCTTCCTTAGCGTCAACAGTCACACCGCTGTAGTTTCCCACATGCTCGTGACTGCCCGATGCCATGTTGAACAGAGATGTCTTTCCGCAGTTCGGATTTCCGACAAGGGCTACCTTGATGATCTTTCTTCTCTCCTCTGCCAGAACTCCCATCTCTCTCTCGATCCAGTCTTCAGATCCGGCCTCCAGAGCAGGCAGAGCCTCACGCGACGCATGCAGGAGCTTAGCCTCGCTCTCGCTGATGACCTCGATCTTCGCGGCCTCCTCACGGCGGAGCGACACCTTATACCCTATGATCTCGTACTCTATGGGATCCCTCAAAGGGGCATTCAGGATAACCTTGACCTTGCTTCCCTTGACGAAGCCCATCTCGATGATCCTCTTACGGAAACCACCGTGACCGTAAACCTTTACGACCACGCCACGCTCCCCTGTCTTTAACTCTGATAGCTTCATATTTTCTAACCTTGTCCGGTATTTATACCAGTAAAGGGGCTTACCTTATAATATCTCTATTGTATATACACTTGAAAATTTCTGGCCAGGAGCAAGAGTGTTGATCCAATCCTTGTCCTTGTATTCGCCCTCATATCCGGCGCTGTCACAACGTCCGTACCATGGTTCCAGACAGATGAACGGCGCGACCTTTCCTGGAGGAGACCAGATTCCGACAACCGGAGCATCGAAAGTCACCTTGAGCCATGGGGTTCCATCAGCTCGATGGAGTTCTGTCGTACGAACCTGGCTGTCCTGAAGCATGATGGTATCGATTACATCAAATGTATCGCTGGCGAGCGGAAGTCTGCCATCTGCAGGTACCTCCAATGGGTGCTTTGTAACCGGATCCACGCAACCCTTCTCCTGAATTCTGATGCACTCCAGTCCCTCGGTGCGATCAAATACAAGATAGCCACGCTCCTTGTTTTCCTTCGAGTAGTCAGGATAGATGAATGCAGGATGAGCGCCAATCTGGAAATGCAGATCCTTATCCTGAGACGGATTAGTGACCTCCCATATTACATCGACTGCGCTTCCATGGAGTCTGTATGCTATTTCCAGCACAAACAGATATGGATATTTCCTCAAAGTCTCCTCTGTAGACTCCAACCTGTAGCGGGCTTCTGTTTCTGTAGACTCCACAAGAGTAAACTCCATGTCGCGAGCAAAGCCATGCTGTCCGAGTTCATACTCGACTCCATCCACTCGATAACGCTTCTCCCAGACGCTTCCTACAATCGGGAACAGCACAGGCGAGCGCCTGCCCCAATATGCAGGATCTCCCTGCCACAGATATTCGGTTGCACCTTTACAAATGCTCTGGAGCTCCGCTCCATGCTCACTGACCTTAACGGTCAACACATCATTTTTCAGTGTCTGCATGTTTTCATTGTTAATAACTTGTAAAGATAATCATTATCTGTGTTCGGGCGCGCAAAAAAATAGTTTTTGTGTCAATGTAATTGTTACTAACGAATTTATATCCTATCTTTATACAATCTAAGCTTAAAGCCCTTGTCAGATAACCTATAAACTTTTATATATGGAACAGACTGGAAAAACAAACCCGTTCAAGTCGTTATGGCGTGCATTGAAGACGATAATGTTCTTCTGGATATCCGGTAAGCCAAGAAACCACAAGTTCGATGCGTGGACCATCGGCCTGATATCATTTTTCTGCATAGGATCTACCATCCTCATCACAGATGCCTTTACTCCTCTTAACCCTTCCTTTGAGACAAAGAAAGCCGAGGTAGTGAAAACCACCTCTATGTTAGCTTCCAGAAACGCGGACAGCTCGTCCGAGGTATGCGTCCTGAAGAGAGGCGAAAAAGTAGAAATCCTATCTTGTGCAACCTCTTACTACCAGGTGGAGACAGAAAACGGAGAGAGAGGATGGGTACATATGACAGCTTTCGGCAATGAGCTGGTCGTTGAGGAACTTGATAACGATGCCGACTTGAAAGTAGGCACCGTCTGCAGCTTTGTCAAGATTCATCCTGACAAAAAATATAAGATAGTTGTAAAGGATGAAGGAGGCAACACCCATACACTCGCGGACGCAGATGTGGTTCATACGCTTTCGTTCGGTGTTCCTGGCGTCAAAACCGAAACATCAACGGAGAAGCCTTACATCTTTGTGACCGTTCCTTGGATGGAAAAGCATTTCAAAGAAGGGGCGAAGCTAGATAAGATCATGAAGAAGTATTACGGCAATGCCCTCTCCATTGACATCAGGGATGATGGAAGCAAGATGGTTGAGTTTCCTTTGCATGTAAAGGAATTCAGAACCAGAAGAGAGTATGAAACCGTAAAGGTCCTGTTCAAGGATGATGCTGTGGTAAGCTATCAGATGGATGACCCTTCGAAGATGAAGTTCCTTGAAAGATGGATTCCTTTCGGACAGAGAATTGTTGCCTCACGCCTGTTCATAAAGCTGCGCAGCCACTCGTACGTTGTCAAGCCAAAGTACGATGACCTTGAGGATGTGATCAAGGAAAATCAGGAGGCTAAGGAATTACCTAAGGTCCTGAGGATTATTGTTATCACTATACTGTTGCTGATATGCTGGATAGTTTTAAACGCGCATATCATGTTCTTCCCAGCGCTCATGTCGCTTATGGGAAGGTTCAAGAAGATAAGTAACGACACTTATGAATCATTGCTGTTTGTTCCTGTGCTGATATACGTAGTGTTGGCATACCTTGTATTTCTTCCGTATTGGATGATCTTGGTTGTCGTTTTCTTTGCAGTAATCGGTTTTGGGTACAAACTCGAAAATTGGATCATGTACACCAGATGCCAGGGCTGCAAGGAATCGCACACACTGGAAACGACCGGATGGAGCGAACCGAGATATTACGAATATGATGAATATATCCTATACACATCTCAGCAGGCAGCAAAGTCAATTTCAACAAAGACCATCAAAAAATGGTCAGAACGTCGTCACCACAGGGTGAAGGTTCAGGAAGAATACCTTATCTGCCGGGAATGCGGAAGCAAACTAACCATTACACATGAGACAGATAAGACAGATTAACCACAACCACCAGGATACAAAAAAGAGGAGAATCTTTTGATTCTCCTCTTGTGGTGAAATTGTGCGGTGGGCGAGACTCGAACTCGCACAGGCTTACGCCCACTACCCCCTCAAAGTAGCGTGTCTACCATTTCACCACCACCGCTTCTTTGTTTTGGGATTGCAAAGGTACGCACTTTTTTGAAACTTCCAAACTTTTTTACAGAAATTTTCAAAAAACTACATTTTTCTTTTATCAATGCAGTAAAATAACACCTTTCACATCATCTAAAGTGACCTGTTGACACTACTGCTAAGAATAAGATCCATCATACAATTATCAAGCAAAGCTGATGCTTGATCCATATTATTGGCCATATCCTGGAGATCACTCAAACTGATACCAAAAGGATCCCAGACCTTCTGATGATCATTCTCAAAGAGAGACAAGCCATGCTGGCCATGAATATCAATCAGTTCTTCTATATAACTTTGACTATTTGCACCGCAGGCCATCAAAAGATGACCTTCTGGCTTGAGCATTAACGAATAGGCCTTTCTGGTAGCGTGGATAAACTCGTGAAGATTCTGCATCATAGACAACAGAAAATGTTCGGTAATGACATCATAGCGTCCCCTGAGTCTCCACCATTCATCCGGCACATCAACGACATTACAATGAATTATCCTTATATGGCATTTCTTTATGTCCGGCATGATCTCTCTGATGAATTTTATATTCCTCGATGACAGATTCAGCTGATATCCCATAATATCATACTTTGATCTTAGAGATGGGAAGAGCACAAAAGCGCGAGGCTTTCTGATTGAATTCTCAATCGCGGCGATTTCCATCAAAGGCGTAAGACACGCATCGCAAACATCCACATATAATTTATTACAATCGAAACCAACCTCTTTTGCAGCATTGATTATTATGCGCAGGTATGAATAAAAGTGAGCATAACCAGCAACGCCAGCAACCATTATTCTACATTCATCCCTCTTTCCTCGCAATATAGATGCTATATGTCTATGCAGCCAATCACGCTGTTCCTTGATAAGCCACCATCCGCCTGCAATACTCGCTCCTTCACCTAACCTTACCAGCAGCTCGCTGATCTGCGGAGAGAAAATGATAGGCGACTTGAATACATTACGCTGCGAAATATTGGCAGACTCACACCCTCCCCCATCTTCAATTCCGAAAATCTCAGACTCCGCTCTGCCTTTATGATAGGCGCAAGGATGAAGCTCTCCATCATTAAACTGACACTTATCAAACCCGAACTTCAGTTCCTGCATTATATCAGCGTCCAGACTGACCTTTGAAGAAATCTCTGTTTTCATATAAAGTTAGTTTATTGACAATTTACTTGTAAGCAAGGAAATAAGGGCTCCGAGCATAAAATATCCCAATATTGACTCTGCGACATAAAAATAAGTATAGCCTCCAGTAATATCTCCAAAGCCAAAAAAAGCCAGCAATGACACAAGAAAAGCGTCAGACAAAGACTCTCCGCATCTGATGACAGGAGAAATGGCAAACGTGCTGATGATAGCCAATGTGCATAATGACCACCTGGTGAAAGATTGCCCGAAATCAGTAAACGCACCAAACAGGATCAGAAACAAAACTGCGAACGGACGTAGCAAAGGATGTACATTATTGACACTGACAAAGAACTTATCCTTACGACGTTCATAAATACAATAATCCGTAAACTCAAGATGACTGTTTCCTGTAATGAAAATCGTATTCTCAATGATTTTTGTCTTCCTGAAAAGATGAAGTCCTCTCATATATGGGATGGGACGGGTTGGCAGATAATCGATTCTTGTCATATCTGCGTTTGCGAACGAGGACATGTTGAGGGAGCACATAGAGATATTGACCCCATTCATACGAGCTCCTCTGAACTTTACTGAAGTCATATTCGAGCCAGCAAAGTCAACGTTAGTAAGTACCGCGTCGGTAAAAGACGCACCATGAAAATTAATATTCCGAAAAACGCATATAGACATGGAGCAACCTGTCAGATTAGCGTCGACAAACACTATATCATTGCAATCTGTGCAGTTTTCAAAAACGCAATTCTGAAAATTTGCTTCTTTGAAGAGCACATTCCTGAAAGAGCAGCATCTAAACACAGAACCACTGAAATCGGCTTGAAAATAATCTGCATTCTCAAAGTGTTCTCTCTCGAATACACGATTGGTATAAGGAAATCCTATCATATAGCTACGAGTTCTATTTTCATGCAAATATAAGTTATTGGAAATTTGGAAACAAATAGTTATCTTTGCGCGCTTTTCCTCGGGAAGGAAAACATTGGTAATACATTAATTAACTTTTAAAAACAGATTCACAATGGCTGTTAAAATTCGTCTCCAGCGCCACGGAAAGAAGAATTTCGCATTCTTCCACATTGTTGTGGCTGATTCACGCGCACCTCGCGATGGTCGTTTCATCGAGCAGCTCGGCTCTTACAACCCTAACACAAACCCTGCTACCATCATGCTCAACGCTGAGCGTGCACTCGCATGGCTTAACGTAGGTGCTCAGCCTACACTTACTGCAAAGCGTCTCCTCTCTTACGAGGGTGTACTCCTTGCAAAGCACCTCCAGGAGGGTGTTAAGAAGGGCGCTCTTACTCAGGAGCAGGCTGATGCAAAGCTCGCTGCCTGGAAGTCTGAGAAGGCTGCTAAGGTAAACGCTAAGAAAGAGGGACTTAGCAAGGACGCTGCTGCTGCTCACAAGGCTGCAGTAGAAGCTGAGGCTAAGGTAAATCAGGAGAGAGCTGAGGCTATCGCTAAGAGAAAGGCTGAGGCTGAGGAGGCTGCTCGCGCTGCCGCTGAGGCTGCTGCTGCCGAGGCTGCTGCTGAGGCAGTTGAGGCTGAGGAAACTCCAGCTGAGTAATCTTATGCTGCAGATAGCTCAGGTGCTCAAATCAAATGGAACTGATGGCGAACTCGTCATGGGTTTCCGAGAGATTGCTCCTGAAGATATCAACCTAAAGGAACCGGTGTTCATCATCTTTGATGGACTTCCGGTTCCTTTTTATATTGAATCATTCTCAAAGAGGGGCAACACAAAGGCCCTTGTCCGCCTTACAGGCATCTGCTCTATGGAAGATGTTGACGAGATCACAGGAAAGGCGGTATATATTGAAGAGGACCAGCTTCCGGAAATGTCTTTGGAAGAGGACGGATTTGCAGCACTCGTGGGATGGATGCTGCTGACTCCTGCGGAAGACGACGAGGCCCTCATGGAAGTCGGTGAGATTACAGACTTCATGGACATCCCAAAGAATCCTTGCATAGAGGTAGAAACAGAAAATGGAGCAGTAATAATACCGCTCCATGAAGATCTTATCCTTTCCGTAGATCCGGAATATCAGGAAATCATAATGCAGATTCCTGCAGGACTTATTTAATCTCTATATTAGAGTCTATCCTTAAGGATGAAATAATATACAGCAAGGCCGAGCCAGCTGAAGCAAAGAAGTCCAATTGTAACGAGGACCTTGATGACAGTGTCTACGTTCTTTTTTGTCCATACATCCTTGAGGCACCAGATGCAGCAGATGATACCTGCAATCCAAAGAATTGTTGCTACCATAATAGTTAGATTTAGTTGTGGATAATATATTGATTGTATTCTTTCTTTACGTCCTGATAGAATGCAGCCTGGGCTGCCATCATGTAAGGCATAAGCCATAAAAGTCCGATCCCCAACGTAAATATACTAAGAAAAAACCATCCGATAAAGCTAAGATGTAAGATAAAGAGGTCAAGCTTATGTCCTTTCATCATCTTGATGCTTAGATTAATCGCCTGATTGGCTGAAAGTTCCGGATTATCAATCAAGATATAAGGAGTCAATGCATATGCATAATACTTGATACATCCCGGTATTATCAGAAGCAAAGACCATAACGTAGTAAACAGAGTCATCAGGAACATTCCCCAGACCTTTCTTCCCCAACTGCCGAATCCATCACGGAAAAGGTTTCCGACCGCTCGGTTATCTCCCTCGGCAACGAGTCTGTTTGAAGCATAACCATATCCAAGAACGAGAGGCATTGCCAACAGGGGTAATCCTAAAAGGTACATTGCTATTGCGGTCCATGCGAAAATTGGAGCGATTGAAAGCGAGTTCATACCCAAGGACGCCTGATATACGACCGTATATGGTCCCATGATCACATAGATAAACGCCATCATGATTATGGTTGCGACCACAAATGGCGCCCAGTTACCTTTCAGCGCCGCCAGAGCCATGCCCTTATACTCCTGATTTGTCCTCATAAGAATCAATATTCAATATTTAAAGATGCAAGATAGCCGTCAAGGCAGAAGTATTCCGGAACCTCTGGATTTGTCGACTTGACTTCAAAGTCAATATAATCCACCGAACCAAGAGCCGAAAGGTTAAATGCTGTCCAATTATACATGACAGAATCCTTTGCCTCGGTAAACTCAGCAAGCACGATGCTGGCTTGAGTTGTTTTGCCGTCCGGCAATATACCCTTAGCCGTAAGGACAAGCCTGTCACCATCCTTGAAATGCTCCTTGATCTTGCGAGCCACCAGTGTAGTGTTGTTCACATAGCATCCAATCGGAGAACATATACTTGTCCCAATATCTTTGTAGCCGAACTCGATATCGTATTCAGGTCTCATTGACACGTCAGGATTCTCATAGTACACAGCGTAAGTATAGCTACCATTTGCACCCGATGCGGCATGAACCCTGAATGCATCATTCTCAGCTGGTGCTTTCTCCAACTTGCCGTTTGCCTCACCCTTGAGATAAGACATCAGGAAACCTCCCTTAAATATACCTGCCTGTTGCTTCTGCATAAACACCAGAGGGTAGTTCATATATACAAAGCCCTCACCGTCAGAAACAACGTACAGACTATCCTTGAAAAGGTTTGCATACACGTCGGACGAACACTCAAAAGTAATATCTGCAGTATAAGACTGAGTCAATGAACTTCCGCCAAGACAAGAAATCATCGACATGGCCACTGCCACACAAAATAAAATCTTCTTCATATCTAATCTATATCAACAATTATCTCGGCTACATAAGTTGCCGGGCCTGTCAGCCAGACATCCTGCGCAGTCATATTTTCAGTAAGAATAAAATCCACTGAGAGCATGTCTCTCTTTGCTTTCACATCATATCGCACCCTTCCGTCAGCGAATTTCTCTGATGGACAAATGCCCTTGATGCAGGAAGCGACGCACGATGCTACAATTCCTGTACCACAGGCAAAGGTCTCATCCTCGACTCCTTTCTCATATGTGCGCACCTTGACTCCCTCATCAAATGGCTCCACATAATTGACATTGGCGCCTACAGGCTGCAACTCAGCTGCATTGTATCTGATGTCACGGCCTTCGCCCACTACATCATATGTATCCACTGATGCCACAAAACGGACATAATGACGAGTGCCGGTATCAAGGAAATAACCACATGAAGCAGCACCAGGGCCAGTCAATCTCTCATAATGCACACACTCCTGGACATCCTTCATCTTCAGGCGCACAGTCTTAGCCTTACCGTCAGCGGTCAGAATCTGAGCCGTATGGAATCCGTCAGCGGCATCGAAATCGAAATGACCAAGTCCTCTGTCAGCGGCAAATGCAACAATGCAACGTCCGCCATTGCCGCACATCATGCCACCAGATCCGTCAGAATTATAATATACCATGCGGAAGTCATATTCATTGCTGGACTCAAGAAGCATGAGGCCGTCAGCGCCGATGCCGTAGCGACGGTCACACAGCGCAGCGATCTGCGCCGCGGTAAGCTGCACCGAGCCGTCACGATTGTCTGCAATCAGGAAGTCGTTTCCTGCACCTTGGTATTTATAGAATTTCATTTGCTTCATATTACATCTCCCCTCTCAGCAACCCAGCCAGGATTCTGACACCTTCAGTCATACGTTCCTTGGTCATGAACGAGAAATTCATCCTCATAGTATTCTTGCCACTTCCATCAGGATGGAAGAACTCTCCCGCCACATACGCGACACCGGCATCAAGAGCCTTATCATAGAATTTCACGGCCTCAAAGCCCTCTGGCATAGTAAGGAAGAGGAAAAGTCCTCCTTCTGGATGTGTCCATCCTATACCCTCCGGCATATATTGAGCAAGAAGAGACAACAGATGGTCGCGTTTGTCCTTGTAAAGGGCTATGCTCTTTTCAAGATTAGCATCCAGACGTCCGCTTGCCAGGAACTCAGCAGCCACGTACTGATCGAAAATCGGCGGACAAAGATCCAGAGACTGCTTGCACACATATATCTTATCAAGTATATCAGGATGGGCAATAGCCCAACCAAGACGGAATCCAGGTGCGAATATCTTTGAGAATGAACCCAGATGTATCACACGATCCGGATCAAGACTATACATGGTCGGTATGTGTTCTCCCTCATACCTGAGTTCCCTGTATGGACTATCCTCAACGATAAGAAAATCATGCTTCTGAGCCAGTGCAACAAGCATCTTGCGTTCCTCAAGAGTAAGCGACTCGCCTGACGGATTCTGAAAATCAGGTATCATGTAGAGGAACTTGATCTTCTTCCCTTCTGCATGAGCCTTGGCAATCACATCCTCATATGCCTTTTCGAATGCTTCAATGCCGGCATCATGCTTCACTCCCTTGATGTCCGCCCTATACGAACGAAATGACTGCAGCGCACCAAGGTACGATGGACTTGATGTAAGGATCACATCACCCGGATCCACAAGCACCCTTGTGCAAACATCTATACCCTGCTGCGAGGACGAAGTGATCTGCACACGCTCCACCGGCACTCCGCAGCGCTTCGCCACAGCTTCGCGCAGCTCCGGCACGCCCTGCGTCGCCCCATACTGGAACGCCTTGCTGCCGTACTTTGCGATCACCTCAGACATTGTCCTGTCAATTTCCGCCAACGGAAAAGTATCTGCAGAAGGATAACCTCCGGCAAAGGAATATATGGAGTTAAGGTCAACCTTCTTGAATATCTCTCTGACAGGAGACCTGAAGAATGACCCTACGTCTTCGGAAAATATATCAGCACACATTTTTTGTTCCACGTAACCAGCTATCAACCAACAACTTACCTAAGTATCCCGCCTTCCCTGCCATGCAGGACAAACCCGTAAACCTTTAAATATCAACACTTTATCAGAAATGCTAGCGAAGCATATCTTCAAGTGTAATCGAGCCGGAAGTCTTCTCATCACGATACTTCACGATCACAGGGCAATAAAGGTGCACGCCCTGCTCCGCTCCAGGTCCCTTGCTGATCGGACGGCTACCCGCAACTACCACTGCACCTGACGGAACCACCATCTGACCGTTCTCGTTTGCTCTGATATACTCACCCGTAGTCGCATCAAATATAGCGGTCGATGCATTGATGATCACACCTGTACCGATAACAGCATTCTCCTTAACGATAGTACCCTCGTAGATACCGCAGTTTCCACCGATGAACACATTATCCTCGATGATTACCGGAAGCGCACCTACCGGCTCAAGCACACCGCCAAGCTGCGATGCTGCTGAAAGATGCACATGCTTGCCCACCTGTGCGCATGAACCCACGAGCGCATGGGAGTCGATCATGGTTCCCTCATCTACATAAGCACCGATGTTCACATATGCAGGTGGCATCATGATCACTGAAGGTGCAAGATAAGCGCCTGTACGCACACTGCTTCCTCCGGGAACGATACGGACACCGTTCTCTGCAGTGAATCTTCTTGTAGGAATTGTATGCTTATCAAAGAATGAGAACTGTCCCTGGCTCATATCCTCCATCTTACCTAGACGGAATCCGCTTAGGATAACCTCCTTGACCCATGAGTTTACCTTCCATTCTCCATTGACCTTCTCTGCGACTCTAACCTTGCCGCTTTCAAGGTCTGCTATTGTCTGATTGAACTTTTCTATATCTGTCATAATTATAATAATCCTAGAGGTTTGATTGTATCGACCATGAGGTCGTATGTGCTCTGCTGGGCAGGGACAAGAGGGAGGCGAAGCTCATTCTCAATAAGGCCCATAGCATGCATCGCCGCCTTTGCAGGGATAGGATTGCTCTCTACGAAGCAGTTTATGAAAAGCGGAGTCAGTTCCTTGTTCATCTGCTCTGCCTTTGCCATATCGCCCTCACGTACAGCTCCGATAAAGGCAGCCATGTGCTCAGGAGCCACATTTGAGGCAACGCTGATGATTCCCGCACCACCCTGCTGCATCATCCAGAGAGTGTCGTCATCGTTTCCGCTCAACACCTGGAATCCTTCAGGTGCACCAGCAAGAATCTTCTCAATCTGCTCACGGTTGCCCGATGCCTCCTTGATTGCCACAATGTTTGGAATCTCAGCCAATCTGAGAGCTGTCTCAGCAGTCATGTTCACACCTGTTCTTCCTGGCACATTATAAAGTACAACAGGCTTGTCTGTAGCCTCTGCAACAGCCTTGAAGTACTGATACTGTCCCTCCTGGGTAGGCTTGTTATAATACGGCACTACGATAAGGAAAGCATCCACTCCATAAGGCTCGAGCATCTGCATGCTCCTGATGGTATGCTGAAGCGAGTTGGTGCCGCCACCAACAACCACAGGTCTGCCCTGCGAGTGTTCCTTGGCGATCTGCAGCACCTTTATACGCTCCTCATCCTCAAGACAAGGAGTCTCTCCTGTTGTTCCAAGAGGTACAAGGAAATCAATTCCTGCTTCCACCTGTCTGTCTACAAGAGCGGCGAATGCCTCATAGTCGACATCTCCATTCCTGAACGGAGTGATCAGCGCTGTTCCACAGCCGGTTAAATCTATGTTATACATGTTGTTCATTTTGTTTTCTGATAATGACATTGACTATTCAAAGAACAGTTCAATGAATTCGTGCACTCCTGTCAGTCCTTCGGTCCTAAGGGCAGCTTCCACAGCACCCGCAGCAAATCCCTCACGGGAAAAAGCCTCATGGGTGAATGTGAGTCTGTCATTCAAGCCTTCAAAACCAACGGTATGCGTTCCTGGGATTTCACCGCACCTAACGGATTGGATATCTGTTTTCACTCCCATATTCGCATCTACGAAACTTGACAGAGTCTTCGCAGTTCCGCTCGGAGCATCCAACTTATGGCAGTGATGCATCTCGACCATATATGGACTATAGCCACCAAACTGTCCAAGCAGCTTGGACATGTAGGCTGTCACTGCAAACATAACATTGACACCTACAGAGAAGTTAGTCGCCCAAATCATAGGTGTACCACACTTCTTGAAATATGCCACTACCTCATCCTTGATATCGCCCCAGCCTGTAGTACCCACCACAACTGCCTTGAAGTTCTCCGCAAGGAACCTGTAGTTGGTTCTAAAAGCAGCTGGAGTCGTGAAGTCGATACATACACACTCCTTTGCCAAAGCAGGATCAGTCTCTGTGACTGCCTCTGTCCAGCCTGCATATTCCAGTCCACGGGACATGATGACCTTCTCGATCATCTTTCCCATTTTTCCGTATCCACTTATGTATAATTTCATATTTGTCTTCATTTTACAGATCCTTCAACTTCGCCCATAATGAAAGTTGGCTAGAATGTCTCCAATTCTTCCGGATTGTCGAAGAGATGGTCATGAAGGTCCTGAACCACTTCGGTAAGTTCCTCACGGTCTACCACAAAGCTGATATTCACAAACGACGCACCCTGTGAAATCATGTACACATTACATCTCTTGAGCGGCATAAACGTCTTCTTGAGCATTCCGTTCAGACGAACGATGTTCTTTCCGATAACGGACACCTGGGCCTTGTCATCATCCACGATAACGTCGCAGAATTCAGAAAGTTCATTAACGACCTTATCGATATTCTCTCCCGAATCAACGGTCACAGAAATATTTGCCTCCGATGTACTGATCAAGTCCACAGACACCTTGTTCTCACTGAAGATCTCGAACACACGGCGAAGGAAGCCGGATGTATTGATCATTCGCATCGAGAAGATATTGATCACCTTGATGTTTTCCTTGAATGAAACTGACTTCACGCCATCCTCAATGAGTTCATTGCGCAGAATCGCCGTTCCTTTTCCTGAAGGATTCATCGAATTGAGCACATAAAGAGGAATGTTCTTCTTCACTGCAGGCTCTATGGTCAACGGGTGCAGCACCTTTGCTCCAAAATGGGCCATCTCGGCAGCCTCCTCAAATGAGATCTTCTCAAGATACTTGGTATTCTTCACCTTGCGAGGATCTGCTGTGCGAACTCCGTCAACATCTGTCCATATCTCGATGCGCTCGGCATCAACAGCCATTCCTATCAGTGATGCGGAATAATCCGAACCACCTCGTCCGAGTACGGTCTGCTCACCAGCCATATTGGAAGCGATAAAGCCCTGTGTAATCACTGCGTTCATGCCCTCGTAAGCATTCGCAACGATACCTGGAACTCTCTGTGATATCTCATCAACGATAGGTTCTCCCTTGAGGTATGAGTCATTGGTCACCATCATCGTGCGTGCATCAATGAAACCGGTCTTGATGCCTTTTGCATTCATGGTGAAGCAGATGATGGTAGAAGAAAGCAGTTCACCGTTCGAGATGATGATTGCCTTGTTACGATCAGAAAGTTCACCTACTGCACACACGGCATAAGCAAGCTTGTCAAGTTCGTCGCATATTGCATTCACACGCTCCAGAGCTTGCTCCATAATCATCGGACTCTGCTCAAGGAGCTCCTTGGTCAGGTCCACGTGGCGCTGACGAAGCTGTCCGAGCAGCTCTGTTATCTGCGCCTGGTCCTGTGATGCGGCGGCCTCTGATATCTTATACAGAAGGTCTGTTATCTTGGACAATGCCGACACAACAACCACAGGCTGCTGATCAAGCTTACTGCCTATGATGAAAATTGTTCTTGTTATTGCTTCAAAATTTGCGACGGACGTTCCGCCGAATTTCATTATTATCATATATGTTTATGTTTTCTTTCTATTGTAAGTTCGTTTAATATATGCTTTCTATTAATGTACGTGCAGTATATATGATATTGTCTACGTTACCCCTGGTTTTCTTTCTATTGTAAGGTTTCATAAATAGCTACATACTGGTCGATTGCAGTCTGAAGGTCATGGATGTACACAAATTCCTCATCACGATGAGCTACGAGTATAGAGCCCGGTCCGCAGAGAATCTTTTTCTTGAAACATGTAAGCTGAGGCGCATCGCTTCCGAAAGCCACCGGCTTAGACATGAAGCCGTCCAGAACTTCAAAACGGCTCGGCGTATCGCCTCCGAATGCTGTCACATTCATAGCCTTCTGCCATGGAGCCACATCCTTTGCCACCACATCCGAACCATCCTGAACCCTCGGTCTTCCAAATCGTAGTCTTGCTTCCGGACCGGCGATATTCTTCATTATGTTACACACCATCTGGTCAGACTCGAATGTTGTCCTGAAATAGACCCTGCATGTCAGACAATCGCTGAGAATGTTTTGAGGATTGTCGCTTGACAGCTTTCCGATATTCCATGTGGTCTCGCCAAGCACAGGATCCATTGGAAAGACAATGCTACGAAGAGCGTTCACGAAATCATTGAAATGCATGATGGCACTCTGACCGTTCTGAGGGTAACCTGAGTGACAGGCCTGACCTGTAAATGTCACATCAAAGGACTTTGTACCCTTGGCGGCAGATGCCATGCAGTTATCTGTAGGCTCGCCGACTATGACATAGTCCCACATCACTCCCTTCTCTTCCGCCATGGTACTAAATGCCTTGGCACCAAATGAACCAGTCTCCTCACCAGCCAGAAGCAGCAGGGCAAAACCATCGCAGCCCCTTGCTTCAAGAGCCTTGCATGCCTCATACATCGCGAATACCTGACCCTTTGCATCACATGTACCACGTCCTTCCACACGAGTCTCGGAAAACACAGGCGAAACATATGGAGGGACTGTGTCCATATGGGTACAGAAAACCACTTTAGGCTCTCCCCATGACACCATAATGTTCTTTGTGCCGTCACCCACCTCAAAGACTTCAACCTTCCTTCCTGGCGCAGCAAGCTCAACCGACAGAATATCAGCCAGTTCCGCCTCCTTGCCCGAGGTAGAGTCAACACTCAGAATCCTATGAAAAAAGTCCATATCCATATACATAAAATGCAAAGAACACACAATAGCGCATTCTTTGCAAATATACGGAAAATTACAATACGATAGCGTATTACATCTTTCAGAAAAGACTAATTTACAACGACTTCGTCAAGAAAGAGAAAGCCTCTCATCGTGCTTCTGTAAGCATGGTATCGAACATACCGGGCCTTACAGTCACAGATGGTGCTGAAATCCTTAAAAAGAAGATCCGCAGCTGTCACCGGAACATCGTTCCATACTGTCGTAACCAATGTAAAATTCTCACCATCCTTCGAGACCAGGATATCCACTTTTGAAGGCATGAACACACCAGGTCCGATCAACTGCATGAAGGTTCCGCCAACATAGTTCACCAGCTGGACTTCACCCAGATCAATCGTCACATCGATATCAGACAGAAAGCCCTGCCAACGGTTGTCACTGTACGTCCATCCACCAATCACACCATCAGTAAAAGTAGCCTCGCCTGCAGCCTGATACCACTCTTGTATCGGTCTGTTATAGAAGACCTTACAACCCTTTGCCTTATGGTCCAGGCCTGTCTGGGCAAGCTTGCGCTCGCCGTATTCCGCCGCCATATCAAATGTCTCATAGCCCTTTGCCCTCAAGTCCTCAATAGCCAGCAACGCCCTTCTGCGGAAATCCTGCAAATCCTTCTTATGAGGCTGACTCCAGCCTGTCTCTGCAATCGCAATCGTTCTTGGCCAATACATATATTCCGCATGAGCATCTGTAACCACATGCTCCGTCCACAGATTTGCCTGTACTCCAAGCATATGATGCAGCTTGTCCTTCGGCATTTTGGGTTCCACCGGCTCATATACATAGACAGAATCCAATGGAAGGTAGCCTCCTATTGATTCCGGCTCCTTGAACGGGGCATCTTGTGCATGATCCAGATAGCAATATCTTCCTGGGGTCATGATCACGTCGTGTCCCATTTCCATTGCCTCGATGCCACCTTCTGTTCCTCTCCATGACATAACGGCTGCTCCTTCAGCAAGACCACCATCAAGAATCTCGTCCCATCCGATGACCTTCCTGCCCTTCGACTCAACATAACGCGCGATACGCTTTATCATATAACTCTGCAGCTCATCCACATCCTTAAGACCTTCATCCTGCATGCGCAACTGACACTTAGGACATTTCTTCCAATGCTCCTTATTAGCCTCATCGCCTCCGATATGGATATATTCTGATGGGAACAGCTCCATAACCTCGTCAAGCACCGTCTCAAGAAACTTGAAAGTCTCATCATTTCCGACACAGAATTCGCCTTGGGTGTACGGTTTTCCTGAGCATGTAAGCTCCGGATATGCTGCCAGAACCTCCTCGCTGTGACCCGGCATCTCTATCTCTGGAATAACCTCAATGTAGTGAGCATGAGCATACTGAACAAGGTCTCGAATCTCATCCTTTGTATAGTATCCGCCATAAGCCCCAGGTTCACCCTTAAGAGCATAATGACGATTGCCCGCCCACCATTCCTTCCACGTATGCTGAGGACGCCAGGCTGCAAACTCTGTAAGTTTCGGATATGCATCAATCTGGAGACGCCATCCGGCTGCATCAGTAAGATGGAGATGCATACGGTTCATTTTGAACATCGCCATTGCATCAATCTGCTTCTTCAGGAAGTCTATGCTTCTGAAATGTCTTGACACATCGAAATGCACACCTCTATATGGAAAACGAGGGTAATCATGGATCTCGCAATACGGAATAGTGTTATCTTCAATGAGTTGCATCAATGTCTGATTGGCATAAAATGCACCTGCCTGATCAAATGAAATGATTGTCACACCTCTCTTGTCCACCTTGAGTATATACGACTCAGACAGCATGTTTCCCGGAGGCGCAGCTACATACCTCACCTTTGGATCTCCATCAAAGCGATAAACACCCTCCTTCTGGATAACCTGATATGGGACTGGGGTCAGATTATAGATTGTCTGAGCGTCTGCATGAAAAAACATGCTTCCAAGAAAGACACAGGCAGTAAATGCTATGATATTTTTTAATTTTTTATTCACGATTAGACTATTTAAGTTTATACAACAGTCACAAATTTACTGAAAATTATTGCTGTTTTGCGCGACTTCGAATATTATCATTGAAAAATGCAACCTCAATAGGCTCAACCTTTAGAAATGCTATCCTAAAAGAAAGACTCATTCTGGATTAACAACACATAGATTTCTAAGTAACAGATTATCAATCTATTAAAATCACAGATGTCTTTAGTCCCTCCTTTAAAGCACTGACAAAGACATTCCTTTTTATAACTGTCTGATAGTCAGAGCAATAAAAACAATGGCGTCATCAGTCAATAGATGGATCCGTTTTCATCTAATTTATATAAACCGGTGTAGCTTAGCAAGTTGCAAGGATTCCACCAACCAGTTTTGTCAATTACCAGTCTTACTGTAGAATAAAAAAAAAGAGTCCGACGTCATTGTCGAACTCTTGGTGGAGATAGTCGGAGTCGAACCGACGACCCCCTGCTTGCAAAGCAGGTGCTCTAGCCAACTGAGCTATACCCCCATGCTTGGTAGTCCCGAGCAGACTTGAACTGCTGACCCCTACATTATCAGT
>JAFYRK010000107.1 GCA_017559545.1 Bacteroidales bacterium | reverse complement strand
TTTTTTGTGTACGCCCAGCATGGGCATGTTCTAATGGGTGTAAGTCCCTAATGCGCCCTAATGACGGGAAGCATATAGCCAAAGGCAAGGGTGTCCATCGTGAGGTGGAATCTGAAGGAAGCCAGCGGCAAAAGTCTGGTCTGACGTACAGAAACCGCATACAAGGCCTACATGTAGGGTAAGACTGCACGTGAAGTTAAAGCCCGATAGTCATTCGGAATACATGTGGGTAAATGTGGCAGACATAAGATGGAAAGAGCATGTTCTTATCTGGGGAGGTCTCGCAGGCGAGCCAACAGGCAAGTAGTAACAACGAACTGCGAGAAGTCAGCCGAAGCCATAGTACCCGAAAAAAAAAATCGGCACGTTCGGGGAAGGGCGGAACCTTATATAAACAAGTGCCGTGAATGACAACCCTATGACGGAAGAAAAGCAGAAAACGAAAGGCTGCCTGCTGAGGGATAGGACGGAATCCGAAGAGTATGCAGGAGTGCAGACCGTAATAGGCATATCACATGAAACACTTGTGGAAGTGAACTTAAGTAGTGAGATGCTGTTGGAAACGATAATGTCCCGTGTAAACATGAACGCGGCATACAAGCGCGTCATATCCAACAAGGGCAGTGGCGGTGTCGATAATATGGGCTTGGAAGACCTCCTCCCATATCTTAAACGCCATGGAGAAGAACTGGTGGCATCAATCCTAAAAGGACGTTACAAGCCGAACCCTGTCCTCAGGGTAGAGATACCTAAGGACAACGGCAAGAAACGTCAGCTCGGCATACCGACTTTGGTAGACCGAGTAATCCAGCAGTCCCTATCGCAGGTGCTGTCTTCAATCTATGAACCGAAGTTCAGCTCGAGCAGTTATGGCTTTCGCCCTAACCACTCTGCACATGATGCGCTGCTCCGCTCCAAGGAACTTGTCAACCAAGGTTATACATACTGCGTAGACCTTGACTTGGAGAAGTTCTTTGATACCGTAAATCATAGCTTCCTCCTGCGCCTGCTGTCCTTTACCATCACGGACGGTAGAGTGATATCTTTGATACACAAGTATCTGAAATCTGGTGTTATGGTCAATGGTGTCGTGCAGGAGAGTAATGTCGGCACACCGCAAGGTGGTCCGCTTAGTCCACTTCTCAGCAACATCGTTCTTAATGAACTCGACAAGGAGTTGGAGAAACGCGGCCATCCTTTCGTTCGTTATGCTGATGATTGTGTAATCTTCTGCAAGACTCCAAGAGCAGCGGAACGCGTCAAGGAAAGCATTACTAACTTCATAGAGAAGAAACTCCATCTTAAAGTCAACCGCGAAAAGACCGTTGCGTGCAGTGTGAGGGATATCAAGTTCCTCGGGCACTCATTCTATAGAGCGAGTGGCTTTGTTTGAAGGCTCCGCATTCATGTGAACTCGCTTGCAAAGTTCAAATCGAAACTAAAGCTGCTCACAATGAGAAGCAACGGTATGGGTTATGAACAGCGTAAGAAGGCGTTACATAATGCAATTCGTGGCTGGGTCTGTTACTTTAGGTATGCACATGCCAAGACGCATCTTCAATCCATGGATGAATGGCTCCGCAGTCGTATCCGTATGTGTATATGGAAGAGTTGGAAGCTCTCCAAGACACGCGTTCAAAATCTTGTAAAATGTGGAGTTCCTCAATGGCGTGCATATCAATGGGGTAATGCGAGTAAGGGACATTGGGCTGTGGCACATAGCGGAATAATGCAAGTCGCAGCGAGCTGTATAAATCTCGCTCGTGCAGGCTATCCGTCACTGTTGGGATACTATGAAAAGTATCATTGTAGGTAAGGAACCGCCGTATGCGGACCCGCATGTACGGTGGTGTGAGAGGTCGGAAAACGAAAGTAGGAAGAAAACTACTTCGTTTTCCTCCTACTCGATT
>JAFYRK010000106.1 GCA_017559545.1 Bacteroidales bacterium | reverse complement strand
GTTCCGCTGATCTTGATGGCCATTTTATATACTTTTCCACCCTCGAATACGCTGTTTGCATTCAATGACAACGGGTACTCTATGTCTTTGTATGAATTGCCTATCTGCACTCTGATAGACAAAGTCGGAGCCTGGGAAGGTGTATATGGATAGAAGACAGCCTCGGCTCTTGTCTTTACATCGTCCAGATACATCGAGATGTTGCCGTTTTTCTTAGTGATACTGCTGTCATAATTCATATTGGCATAACTGTAACCACCTGTTACACAGACGTTTTTAAGAGTAATAGAAGTTACTCTTGCATTGTTGTTCTTCAATCTGCTTGAGAGCTTGTAGTTGATGTACATTTTGCTCATAAGGTGATTGAAGCTGATATTTATATCATTGCCTTCAATGAAGATTCCGTTGCCTGTCTTTGCGCCGAGAAGGTCACTTTTCTTTAGATTATCTTCTGTTCTCTGATCAAGGCTTACATTTATCTCCATAGCACTATTTGAGTTGACAGATGTCCTCCCGTTAGGAATAGTCATAGCCTTGACTGTAACGTTGCTATGGTCGGCTTTAGCCCACATAAGTGATGTACCAGATGCTGCCTTATAGGTGTTGCCGGTATTCTCTTTGGTCATCTTTACCAAAGAATAGTTGTATGTGTTGCTTCCCTGGTTGATGTCCATAATGAACTCCGAAGGAAGAGAAGTTGTGCCCTCATATCCGGCTTTTGTGAGTTCTACCTCAGACTTTACTGTGATCTGGGCATTTTCATCAGAAAAATCTGCAGTGATCATTTCACTACACGAGGTAGTGTAAATCACTGCAGATAAAGTAAGTATGAATTTTAAAACTTTATTCATCTATCTTTTTTACCAAAGGAAATTGTCAAATGGGTAACGTCCCGCGTGGATCTCTGCTACCATCTTGTAGAGGTCTCCGCGGAGCTTGTCGATTCCGATCTTTTCACGAGCCGAGATGAAGATGCAAGGAGTGTTTTCCTTAGCGATCCAGCTGTTCTTGAACTCGTCCAATGTGTAGTTCACCTGCTTCTTAGGCTCGAGTGAGAACTCATCATACTCCTCGTATCTGTAAGCATCTATCTTGTTGAATACTACGAAGATAGGCTTATCGATAGCCTTGATGTCCTTAAGAGTTTCCTCCACTACTCGGATATGGTCCTCGAAGTTAGGATGTGAGATGTCTACTACGTGCATAAGGATATCTGCCTCGCGCACCTCGTCGAGTGTACTCTTGAAGGCCTCCACGAGCTGATGAGGGAGTTTTCTGATGAATCCTACAGTGTCGCTGAGGAGGAAAGGAACGTTTTCGATAACGACCTTTCTTACTGTAGTATCAAGCGTAGCGAAGAGCTTGTTTTCTGCGAAAACATCACTCTTTGCGAGCAGATTCATAAGTGTACTCTTACCCACGTTGGTGTATCCGACGAGTGAAATACGCACCATTGAACCTCTGTTTCCACGCTGTGAAGCCATCTGCTTGTCAACCTTCTTGAGCTGCTCCTTAAGTTTTGAAATCTTGTCCTGGATGATACGGCGGTCAGTCTCGATCTGTGTCTCACCGGGACCACGCATACCGATACCTCCCTTCTGTCTCTCAAGGTGAGTCCACATTCGTGTAAGACGCGGGAGAAGGTACTGATACTGAGCAAGTTCCACCTGCATCTTTGCGTATGCTGTCTTGGCTCTCTGAGCGAAGATATCAAGGATGAGGTTGGTTCTGTCGAGGATGCGGATGTTGAGCTCACGCTCGATGTTACGGAGCTGGGTAGGGGAGAGCTCGTCGTCGAAGATCACCACTTCAATCTCGTTTGCCTCGATATATTCCTTGATTTCCTGGAGCTTTCCGCTGCGGATATAAGTTCTCGAGTCAGGTCTGTCAACCTTCTGGATGAACTTCTTTACACCGACTGCACCTGCAGTTTCAGCGAGGAATTCCAACTCGTCAAGGTACTCCATCACCTGGCGCTCATCATCGTTCTGCTTGATGACACCGACGAAAACCGCTCTTTCAAGGTGCTGTTCTTCTGTGATTTTAGCCATAATAATTAATCAAAAAACAGTCCGGTCAAATAATTGATCGGACTGAATATGTATTTGTAAGTCAAATAATTATCTCAACTGGAAGATAACTGGGAAGGTATAGGTTACAGGAACCGCGCGGTCTCTCTGCTTTCCTGGCTTCCACTTTGGAGACATTGATACTACGCGTACAGCCTCCTTGTCGAGTGATGGGTCAACACCACGGAGAACCTTTACCTTAGTAACTGAACCGTCCTTCTCTACAGTAAACTGGAGAGTAACACGACCCTGTACACCATTCTCCTTTGCAATCTCCGGATAAACAAGTCTAGAGTTCACCCACTTTGAGAACTGGTTAGCGTCACCACCCTGGAATGATGGCTTCTCCTCTACGAGCTGGAAAGGAATAGCTTCCTCTTCAACTACTTCCTCTTCAACCTCTACATAGTCCATAATCTCAACTCCGAGACTTGCATCATCCTCGAGGTTCATAAACATATCGTCCTCGATTTCGATTTCGTCGTCCACGATGTCGATCTGGTCAGAGAGAATAGGAATCTTTGGAGCTGCTGGTGGAGGAGGAGGGGTATCCATCTGAGTTGAGATGATTTCCTCTTCTACGAGGATCTCAGTTGTATCCTCGAGCAATGCTGTTTCAGTCTCTGTGCTTGTCCACTCGAATGCGAAGAGAGTGATAGCGAGAGAAACTACAAGACCGATTTCAATAAAAAGGAGCTTCTTGTTCTCAAGACTCGCTTTTTCTGACTTTTTGATTTCCATATCGATAGTTTGTTTTTATATTCCCATTTTGCCCGGTAAAGTTAGAAATTATATTTTTTATTTCAAACTTTTTATACATTTTGTAGTTTTGCATAAAATTTTGGAACTATGATTTCATATTATTTCGAGGACACAGATTTCGTATTCAAGGGAAAATCCCTTAACAACAAGTGGCTCCGCCTTGTGGCTGAGAGTGAAATCCGCAGGATCGGAGATATTTCGATCATCTTCTGTTCGGACAACTATATATTAGATGTAAACCAGAAATATCTTCAGCACGACTATTTCACAGACATCATCACTTTCGACTATTGTGAAGGAGACCGTCTTTCAGGTGACCTATTTATAAGTGTCGATACTGTCAAGGACAATGCTGTCGAGTACGGAACCGAATTCGTCGACGAACTCAATCGTGTAATCGTTCACGGAATCCTTCACCTCATCGGTTACGACGACCATTGCGAGGAAGACATCGCTGAGATGAGAAGCAAGGAGAATTATTATCTTTCTTTAAGGGAACTCGTATAGTATGCAGAAGCAGTATGATGTAATTGTAGTTGGAGGTGGTCACGCCGGCTGTGAAGCTGCGATGGCCGCGTCGCGTATGGGATCGTCCGTTCTTTTGATATCTATGGATATGAACAAGTTCGGACAGATGTCCTGCAACCCGGCGATAGGCGGAATTGCGAAGGGACAGATCGTCCGCGAGATCGATGCGCTCGGAGGATACACCGGTATCATTACTGACGCCTCGACTTTGCAGTTTCGTATGCTCAACCGCTCAAAAGGACCCGCAATGTGGAGTCCGCGAGCTCAATGCGACAAAATCCAGTTCTCGCTTTATTGGCGAAAAATCCTCGAAAGTGCCTGTAAATTAGACCTTTACCAAGATACAGTGGTCAAATTTCTCTTCGATGGTTCAAAAATTACGGGCGTTTGTACGACTACCGGAGCAATTTTCAATTCTCAAGCAGTTATCCTGACCGCCGGAACCTTCCTTGACGGACGTATGTTCATCGGAAGAAATATGTTCGAAGGCGGCCGCATCGGAGAACTCTCGTCTTATGGTCTCACTCAGCAGCTCGTCGAGATGGGAGTGAAGACTGCAAGAATGAAGACCGGTACTCCTCCTCGAATCGACATCTCGTCAGTCGACACTTCAAAGATGATCCATCAGTTCGGAGATGAGAACCCTGACAAGTTCTCTTACCTCCCGTTCTTGTCGACCGCTCAGAATGGAACACCTCAGATGCCTTGCTTCGTCGT
>JAFYRK010000027.1 GCA_017559545.1 Bacteroidales bacterium | reverse complement strand
TACAAATATCGACATTTTTGGGAGTTTAGACAATATTTTATAATTTTGCTCGATTTTAAGCAAATATCATGCAAGTACCTGACATAATAATCGCCATTGACGGCTATTCTTCAACCGGAAAAAGTTCCTTTGCAAAAATCATAGCAAAGGAGTTCTCGTTCCTGTATCTTGACTCGGGAGCCCTCTATAGAGGTGTTACCCTCTTTGCCATCGAGAACGGATTCATCAGCGACGACTGCACAATCGACGTCCCAGGACTTGACAAGGCCATAGTGGGACTTGACCTTCATTTCGGAGAAGGCGGCACATACATTGGTAACAGGTGCATTGAAAAGGAAATCAGATCGCTTGAGGTAGCAGGCAAGGTCAGCCCTATAGCTACAGTTGCCGAGGTTCGTAACTTCGTGGACATGAAGCTCAGAGAGTTCGGCAAGAAAAGAAGAGTGGTTATGGACGGTAGAGACATCGGAACAACTGTATTCCCGGATGCGGAACTGAAGATTTTCATGACTGCAGATCCAATGATCAGAGCACAGAGAAGAGCTGAAGAAATGCGCGCAAAGGGAGACAACGTCAATATTGAAGATGTATTGAAGAACCTCCAGGAGCGCGACTACATTGACTCACACAGAAAGGTGTCGCCGCTGACTCAGGCTGAAGATGCAATCGTTCTTGACAATTCACACATGACCATGGATGACCAGATGGTGTGGATCAGAAAAGTGATTTCCGAAAGGTTTGGATGCTAAAGCAGAAACACATGCTTACAGTAGATATTGACAGCAATTCAGGATTCTGTGCCGGAGTGATCAGAGCTATCAGTAAGGCAGAAGAATTTCTCAAGGACGGAGGACGTCTGTACTCGCTGGGCGCGATAGTGCACAACGACGCAGAACTCTCACGTCTTGTTGCGCAGGGAATGGTCACTATTGACAAAGAAGACCTTGACGAGATGGTTGATGCGCACGGAGAGACACTTCTGATCAGAGCTCATGGCGAACCTCCGCAGACCTACCAGACCGCTGAAAACCTTGGTTTCAAGATCATTGACTGCACATGTCCGGTGGTTCTCAGACTCCAGCAACGCATAAAGAACGCCCACGAAAGACTCATTGAAGGAGGTCAGGGACAGATCATTATCTTCGGAAAACCCGGACATGCTGAAGTACTGGGACTTGTAGGACAGACTGACGGCGAGGCAATTGTGGTAGAGAACATCGCCATGCTTGAAGATGCTGTCGAGAAGGGAGAGATCAAGCTTGACATACCTACAGAAGTATTCAGTCAGACAACCAAGAGCCCTGCGGAGTATTCAAGACTTTGCGCGAGACTTGAGGAAATGATGGCTGCATATAATGAGATGTCTGTAGAGCGTTTCAAGGGCAGACATCTGCTGAATGTACACGACACAGTATGCTCACAGGTAGCCACAAGACACGAAAGACTCTCTAAGTTTGCACTTGAGCATGACATCATAATCTTTGTCTCAGGCAAGGCCAGCTCAAACGGCAAGGTTCTTTGCGACCTTTGCAAGTCACTCAACATCAGAACCTACCATATAGATTCAGTCTCTGAAATAAAGAGAGAGTGGTTCAGAGCCGACGACAAGGTTGGAGTTTGTGGAGCGACATCGACTCCTAAGTGGCTCCTGGAAGAAGTTGCAGAACACATACTTGACCTGAACAAGTACGTACCTGCATGGGAAGAGAAATTCATTAACTAATATAAACTTATTTATTTTATGGCAACAACAGCTGATTTCAAGAACGGACTTTATCTTAACTTCAACGGCAAGCCATGCCAGATCGTATGGTTCCAGCACGTTAAGCCAGGAAAGGGCCCAGCTTTCGTAAAGAGTAAACTCAGAAACCTTGAGAACGGACGTATCCTCGAGAACACTTTTACAGCAGGTGCTAAGATCGAGACAATCAACGTAGAGAGAAGACCTTACCAGTTCCTTTACAAGGATGAGGACGGTTACAACTTCATGCACGAGGAGACTTACGAGCAGATCCACCTCGATGCTGCTCTCGTTGACAATGCTGACCTCATGAAGGAAGGACAGCACGTTGAGATGATGTTCCTCGCTGACGAGGAGCGCTGCCTCACTTGTGAGCTTCCTACATACGTTGAGCTTGAGGTTACTTACACAGAGCCTGCAGTTAAGGGTGACACAGCTTCTACTAACGCTCAGAAAGAGGTTACTCTTGAGACTGGCGCTATCATCATGGCTCCTCTCTTCATCAACATCGGTGAGAAGATCCGTGTAAACACTACTGACCGTTCATACGGCGAGCGCGTGAAGTAATCTTCACCTTATAATAAGAATCAGCGAAGGCAGCTATATAGCAGTCTTCGCTGTTTTCTTTTATAGCCCACGACGCAAAAGAAACTGGCAAAACGTCGGTGTCGTGAAAACCTTGTCTATTCATCAGTAGATTCAACGGCCTCAAGTCCCTCTTCTACTATCGTTTCAGCAACAACTTCCTCAACGGTTACCTCTGTGGCAGCCTCACCTGCTGCTTTCGCTGCAGCTGCGTCATGCTCGGCCTGGGTATTTATGCGCTGGGGACCGCCGGCCTCGGCGCGAAGGAAAGCGTCGGAGCGCTTGAGGACGAAGTTAGAGCCAAGGTACTTGGTGCGGACTTCGTCATCTGCCGCGAGGGCTTCCGGAGTGCCGCTCTGGAGGATTGATCCCTCATAGAGCAGATATGCTCGGTCAATGATCGCAAGAGTCTCACCTACGTTATGGTCAGTAATAATGACTCCGATATTCTTATATTTCAGCTTCGCGATGATGTACTGGATATCCTCTACTGCAATAGGGTCAACACCGGCAAACGGTTCGTCAAGGAGAATGAACTTAGGGTCAATTGCCAGCGCACGGGCTATTTCGCAACGACGACGCTCACCACCGGATAGCTGGATACCCTTGCTCTTGCGTACCTTATGAAGATTAAACTCGTCAAGAAGGTCTTCCAGACGCTGCTTTCTCTCCTCCTTGGTGAACTGCTTCGACATCTCCATCACTGACATGATGTTATCCTCGACAGTCATGTGGCGGAACACCGATGCCTCCTGGGCCAGATAGCCCACGCCCTTCTGGGAGCGCTTGAACATCGGAAGGTTAGTGATATCCTCATCATCAAGGAAAATCTTACCGTCATTAGGTACGATCAGTCCTGTGATCATGTAGAAGCTTGTGGTCTTTCCTGCACCGTTAGGTCCGAGGAATCCCACAATCTCACCCTGGCTTACCTCCATGGAAACTCCTTTTACCACGGTCCTTGGGCCATATTTCTTTACCAGATTTTCACATCTAAGTTTCATGTGCGTACTATTTTGTGTCTAGTCCAAGATCCTTGACAAGACTTTTCACTTCAGCATTCTCTTCCATGAGGGTCTTCGCCTTTTCTTCCGGCATGTATGCCACAGGCTTCACCTCCTCCTGCGGGACCACGTCAACCCTCAGAGACACTCTTGGAGATCCGACAATCCTTTGATACTTGCCTTCCAGGTCATGCAGAAGCTTGCTCTCCACCCAATCCTTCTGTGCTTCATTATCCACCATGAAGATTACTGTCCTCTTGGTGTCATCACCCTCTATTCTAAGGGTAGTAGTGCTCAACATGCTTGCCATACGTGGCTTTGAGACATACTCCTTCGCCAATTCCGGCCATTTTGCCTTAAGGAATTCCTCTGAAGGCGCTACGCCTGTATCGACTTCACTCTTTACTTCAGGTTCGTTATCTACCAGTGACTTGGCCGATGCTGCGGAAGCACCGACACGTGCGGCACGCTCACGGCGCTGTGGCTGTGCCTGAACAGGAGCTGCTGGAGCTGATTCTACTGGAGTTTGTTCTACTGGGGCTGAAGTTGGAACGGTCTGAACAGGAGCTGGGGCCTGCTGCTGGACTGCAGGTGCAGGCTGAGCTGGAGCGGCTGGCTGAACGGTTGGGACTGGCTGAGCCGCAGGGGCCGGAGCGGCTGGCTGAACGGCCGGAGCCTGCATCTTGGCAAGGATGAAGCTCAGGCGCATGAGCGCAAACTCTATATGAAGCCTAGGATTGACACTTGCCCTATATCCCGACTCACATGTCGTTGTAATGTTCAATGCTTCATAAAGGAAAGGCAGAGAACATCTGTCTGACTGCTCCTTATATCGTGCCTTCAATGAGTCCGGAAGCTCAAGAAGAGCCCCCAGTCCACCACTCTTGCTGACGATAAGGTCACGCAGATGCGAAGAGAGTGCTGCGATGAAATGCAGCGCATTGAATCCCTTGGTCAATATCTCATCAAACGCAAGAAGAGCTGACGGATAGTCTCCCTTGAGGAAAGCATCCACCAATGAGAAACTATACTCATAATCCAGTACATTGAGGTTACGGAGCACATCCTGATACTTCACATCTGTACCACAGAAGGCCACTGTCTGGTCAAATATGGTAAGTGCATCACGCATTGCGCCATCTGCCTTGTGGGCAATCACATGAAGAGACTCGTCATCGATTGTTATGCCTTCGCTTGATGCCACCATCCTCAGGTTCCTCACGATGTTCTCTATCGTGATCCTGTTGAAGTCATACGTCTGGCATCGCGACAGGATGGTCGGAAGAATCTTATGTTTCTCTGTGGTAGCCAGAATGAAAATGGCGTGTGCGGGTGGTTCCTCGAGAGTCTTGAGGAAGGCATTGAACGCCGCCTGCGAGAGCATATGCACCTCGTCGATGATATACACACTGTATCTTCCTACCTGTGGCGGTATGCGCACCTGGTCCATGAGGGTCTTGATATCCTCGACACCATTATTTGATGCGGCATCAAGCTCATGGATACAGTATGAACGTCCTTCCGCAAACGAAAGGCAAGACTCGCATGTTCCGCATGGTTCCATGTCCTCGGAAGGATTGGAACAGTTGATCATCTTTGCGAAAATACGTGCAGTGGTTGTCTTACCGACACCGCGAGGACCGCAGAAAAGGTATGCATGCGCCAACTGTCCTCTGAGAATCGAATTCTTGAGAGTCTGGGCGATATTGTCCTGTCCGATGAGGGTACCAAAGGAGTCAGGCCTATATTTTCTTGCTGAAACTATATATTGGCTCATATATTGCTATATTTGTCAGTGCTATATTTGTAAGTTAACCGTTGGCTAACTTACAAATATAGCACTTATTTCGTAACTTTGCCCTCGATTGAACATCTAGATTCTCATATTGACATGAAAAAACTTTTGATAATCCTTGCTGCAGCGCTTATTCCTATGATTGCAGGCGCACAGGCCCAGATCACCACCAAGAAGGTCAAGATCAGCGACTTTACCCAGAAAATCACGAAGGTCGTGCTTACAGGAAACGATTTCTATGACCTTGCCCTTCAGGACGAAGTAAAGGCAAGATGGAGAGTTTCCCCATACGAATTCTGCACATGGGAGGAGTTCATGAATGATCGCAACAGCAGTGACTACTACTTCCTGATCACCACCAGCAGCCAGTTCAAGAAGGAATCAGAGCCAGGCCTGGACATGCTTTCTCTTCTCAAAGGTGGCACCGGAGCGACAATCAACTCTATGATGGAGGTGATGTACATGCCTGTTGCATCATCGGAAGACCCTTCAGGAAGAGAGTATGTATTCCTTCCTGTATTTCTGGATATAATCCAGGCTCACACACTTAAGTCTATGGAAAAGGACCTTCACGGATATGTGGGCCTGAGCGGCTACTCAACAAACATGGAGCGCGGCAAGAATATGACGATTGTATTCTCCGAGGACGACCTTAACGAGGCGATCAGCACAGAGTTCATGGACCTGAACTTTGATTCCGACATAGTGGTAAAAGATGCGGACAGCGCTGACGACTATATCCTCAAGAATACACCAAAGACGCTTGTCAGCTATGTTGTAGCACCTACCGGCGCAAATCCGGGTTCATATTGCTATAAGATGCTCATCAATGCCGAGACTTACGAAATCTACTACTTCAGCAGACATAAGATCAGCAAAAAGTTCGGTGTCGGATTCCTTCCAGAAGATATCAAACGCATAAACTCATACAGAAACCGATAATGATTACCGGCAAAGCAGACTGTGGCATGCAGTATGCCGTCAAGCGCAGCGGGTCCTCCGTGGCCTACTGCGCTTTGAGCATTAAATGCGGCACAAGGGATGAAGAGGGATTCCACAGCGGAATCGCTCATTTTGTCGAGCATACCATCTTCAAAGGCACGGAGTACAGAAGCGCAGCCGTGATCAACGGCTACCTGGACAGGCTTGGAGGAGAACTTAATGCGTTCACCACCAAGGAAGAGATCGTGTTCCATGCTACAGTGCTGAAAGAAGATCTGTCAAAGGCTGCCGGCCTTCTTTTCGAATTGGTGACATGCCCGACATTCCCAGACCAGGAGATAAACACCGAGAAAGGAGTAGTCATTGACGAGATACAGTCATACAAGGATTCTCCTTCCGAGGACATCTATGACAAGTTTGAGGAGATGCTGTTCAAGGGCCACCCGCTCAGTGGCAATATCCTCGGCACCAGAGCTTCGGTCCGCAAGATTACCCGCAAGGAACTTCTAAAGTTTGTACATGACAAGTTCCATCCGGAAAAGATAGCGTTCACTATCGTAGCAGACATAGATGAGAAGGCGATGGAGAAGAGCATCCTGAAGCTGACAAAGAAGCATTTCCAAGATTATACACCATCTCCTGAAGCAGTTGGAGGAGAAATTGCTGCATCATTGGCTGCCGAGCCGTTTGATGTGACCCTCAGCAAGAGAAACCATCAGGCGAACTGCATAATCGGAGGACTTGCACCGTCGTTGTACCAGGACAGGGAACGTCTTGCGACCGTACTGCTATGCAACATTCTCGGTGGACCGGCGAACAACTCAATACTGAATTCCTTGCTTCGTGAGAAGAACGGATGGGTATACGGGGTTGAGTGCAGCTACACTCAGTATTCGGATACAGGAATCGTTGCGATAAGTCTGGGATGTGACAAGAACAATCTTGACAAATGCATCAAGGCGATATACAAGGAAACAGCCAGACTTCAGGAGGAACTGCTTTCTGAAAGGAAGCTGAAGGCTGCCAAGAAACAGCTGCTGGGACAGATGGCAATCAGTGGAGACAACGGAGAGACACAGTGCCTGTCCATGGGAAAGGGACTGCTGGCATATGGAAAACTGAACAGCGGTAAGGAAACCCGACAGATGGTCGAGGGCATAACTGCCGATGACATCCGCGAAATGGCCCGCACCATCTTCTCCCCATCAAACCTTTCTAAATTGATTTATATATAAGGCCAAAAAGCTCGAAGAATTTTTGGCCCGTCCCGAGTAGGGACGAAATGCCTTGGGGCTGTCACGAAGTGACTGGGGATTAATAATAGTAATTTATGGAAAAGATATACAAATACATCGAAGAACATGTCACCAAGCAGGGTGAGGCTCTGGATTGGGTTGAGAAGCAGACCCATATCAGGACCAACCATGCGCGCATGCTTTCAGGCAGACTTCAAGGTGAGCTTCTCCGCATCCTCGTGCAGATTTCGGGCGCGAAACGCATCCTGGAACTCGGCACCTTCACAGGCTACTCTGCTATCTGCCTCGCCACACATCTGCCTTCGGACGGTCACCTCGACACCCTCGAACTCAACGATGAACTTGAAGACCTTATCCTTGAAGGATTCGAGCGCGCGGGACTTTCTGACATCATCGAACTACACATCGGAGATTGCAAGGAGACTTTGGTCCGTCTTCGTTCTGAGATGGGTCTGACTGATGGAGACTCGGAAGTCCTTTCGGACAAGATGTACGACATCGTCTATATAGACGCCAACAAGCGTGAGTACTGCGAATATTATGAACTCGTATTCGACATGATCCGCCCCGGCGGACTCATCCTCGCCGACAATGTCCTTTGGGACGGCAAAGTCTGCATGGACCCGCTTCCACAAGACAAGCAGACCGTAGGCATAGCCCGTTTCAACGACATGATCACCGCCGATCCCCGCGTTGAATCAGTCATCCTCCCACTCCGCGACGGCCTCAACGTCATAAGAAAGAAGTAGCACTTGAATTCAAGCGCTACTTCTTTCATTTATTACTGACGGGTGATGCGGGCGCCGAGAGCGTTGAGACGGACGTCAATATCCTCGTATCCGCGGTCAATCTGGTCAATGTTGCTGATTATACTTGTACCCTTGGCCGATAGTGCGGCAATGAGAAGTGCGATACCTGCGCGGATGTCCGGAGATGCCATCTGGCCTGCACGGAGCTGGTACTTATGGTCATGACCTACCACCACTGCCCTATGTGGGTCGCAAAGGATGATCTGCGCACCCATATCAATAAGCTTATCGACGAAGAAAAGACGGCTTTCAAACATCTTCTGATGGATCAGAACACTTCCCTTGCATTGGGTCGCTGTCACGAGAATCACACTAAGAAGGTCCGGAGAAAGTCCCGGCCATGGAGCATCTGCAATATTGAGGATAGAACCGTCAAGGAACGAATCGATCACATAGCTTTCCTGCTCAGGAACATAGATATCGTCGCCACGACGTTCAAGGTTGATTCCAAGCTTGCGGAAGACCTCCGGAATCATGCCAAGCTCATCATAAGCCACGTCCTTGATGGTGAGAGCACTTCTGTTCATAGCAGCAAGAGCGATGAAGGAACCGATCTCAATCATATCCGGAAGGATTGTATGTTCTGTGCCACAGAGAGTCTCTACTCCTGTAATAGTCAACAGATTGGAACCTACACCGTCAATCTTCGCTCCCATACGGATAAGCATGCGGCAAAGCTGCTGCAGATATGGTTCGCAGGCTGCGTTGTAGATGGTGGTCACGCCCTTAGCGAGACATGCAGCCATAACGATGTTTGCCGTACCGGTCACCGAAGCCTCGTCAAGAAGCATATACTTTCCTTCAAGAGTCTTTCCTTCGGGGACATGGAGGTGGAAGGCCTTCATGTCGTGGTCATATTCCTGCGCTGCTCCAAGGTTCATGAAACCGAGAATATGCGTATCGACCCTGCGACGACCTATCTGGTCTCCACCAGGTTTAGGGAAATATGCCCTTCCGAAGCGCGCCAAGAGCGGTCCGACAACCATGACTGAACCGCGGAGTTTGGCACATTTACTCACAAAATCCTGGCTCATGATATAGTCGCCGTCTAGCTCGTCTGCCTGGAATGTATACACTCCTTTCTCATGACGGGTCACCTTGACTCCCATACCCTCGAGCAGAAGGATCAGGTTCTTGATATCCAGAATCTCCGGTATATTGGAAATCCTTACAGGTTCCTTAGTCAAAAGCACTGCACTGATGATCTGCAGCGCCTCATTCTTGGCACCCTGCGGCCTGATAGTTCCGCTGAGTCTATGTCCTCCTTCAACTATAAATGAACTCATATATATTATTGTCTTTTTCTTACTTTATCCTGCAAATTTATAATATTCCGTCAAATCCCACATATCTTCCTCTCCGGACTAACAACACCTCATCTTACAAACACCTGGCATTCAACTAATTATAAAACCCACCGTCGTTAGTCAATGCTTTAAAGGAGGGACCTAAGACATTGTTACCACAAAATATATTGATAATCAATTAGTTAGTAAAACCTGCGTGGTTAGTCATAGTTACCGACCTTTAAAAAGCGGACACAGCACGGATACGATGAGCTTCGTGCTTATAATATTCGACGACCTTACCATCCCTCATGTTAAAAAGCATGGCATAGATAAGAACATCTGCCTCAGTAGATGACCAATATAGACTATCTGTCCTCTTTTCCGATAATGGGTCACCGGCATTTTGCACTAATGATGCATTAACCGTGAAATATACCGAATCCTTCAGCAAGAGTTGCTTTAACTCTTCAATCGCAGGTAAGTACCATCCTTCACCTAAATTACGACACCATTCAATCGCAGGATAAGAGCCGAAATAAGCATATGTCCTGCATATGAGATCGTGGTTACATGCTCCGTCACTATGATCATGCGCACCGGTAGCTATCCTCTTCGCATATTCGTTCTTGTCACACCATTGTCTGCAGTCTTCGCGCATACTCACAATCTTGCCATGTTCTCCGGTCTCGTCAACCCAGAACACAACTCCCCTCTTTCCATCAACGTCATAATAGTCTCCAATACGCCATTTACGCTGACCCGGCATACGGTTATCCTGGGTAGGTTTTTCTGGTTTGGCTTCCGGAACCTCCGGAGTATTGACCTTGATTTCAGGGGCTTTTGTTACACCGAGATCTACCATGGCTACTGCGCGGACATAATTGTCGAATGTCTTGTCGCAAAAATCTACCTGATAGTCACTGATGACATATTTTGCCCTGTTCAGTTTCTTAGCTTCTGTCGATGACCAGAACCATGTACCCCAGAAACTTGTCTTGATGATTTCTCCTCCTCTCTGGTTTAACGTCTGGTTAACAAGGTTCAGGGTATGCTTGCCTACTATACATCCAGCAAGTTCCTCTGCAGCAGGAAGATACCATCCTGCCCCACGTTCAGCGCACCATGCAAAGGCAGGGTATTTATTTTGCCAACCCGGTATTCGGGAAATCACCTGCTGGTTCTGCATTCCATCATACTCATTGAGTGCACCGGTAACCACCTTATTGCCTTCTTCTGCATATGTGCACCATTGCAGCTTAGCCTGATCCAGACTTATAATTTTAGCATAACGTCCACTATCATCCACCCAAAAGACAACTCCCTTCTTTTCACCATCATCATAGAAGTCTCCGACTCTCAGATTTTTAACAGGAACTGCCGAAGCGGTCTTTCCATGACATTCCCTGAAAGGTTTTCCGCTGCCACAAGGACATAATGGTGCATCAGCATTTTCAGGCTGTGAAGATCTTGGCGGTAATGTCGGCTGTTCAGGAATCACAGCAGCTTCAGACACGCCTGTCTTACCTAACCAAGATGACAGATTCTGAATTAGCTTCTCCATCTGGAGTGAATTAGTCGTATCAATACAATCAACACGACCAAACTTAAACAGAAACCATCCTTTCATCTCAGCTCCTTTGAGAAGAAGTGGTATGACCTTCTTGTCTGTATTTTTAGCATACATCACCTCATCCTTGGTCCATACTGATGAAATGGAATTCTCAGACAAAGCGAACAACACATATGCTGAATTATCAATAGCAGATATAATCTTTTCCTCAAATTCATCACCGCTCTCAATACCATCAATATCAAACCAGTATGTCAGTCCTGGAATAGACGTCTTGAGAAACTCAAGGATAGAGGAGACCTCATCGAAGTCTTTTCTGGAATAGCTTATGAATATATCGAATTTCATTTTCCTTGATAGCTGGTCGGGTTAAATATGTTCCACTTCCGGGTGAAGTTCTACATCAAACTTCGCTTTTACTGAGGCGATGATTCTACGCTCGAGTCCAACGATTTCTTCCGGGTACGCCTCTCCAGTGTAGTTGACTATCACCAGCGGCTGCTTGTCGTAGACTGCAGCGCCACCGCTGCGTTTGCCTTTCCAGCCGCACTGTTCTATCATCCATGCGGCAGGGACCTTCACTGTTCCGTCAGGGAGATCATAATGAGGAACCTTATAATCTGGACCATGTTCTGCCTTTGCAACAGCCTCAATGCGAGCAAAATGTTCTACTGTGACGACTGGATTCTTGAAGAAGCTGCCAGCACTTCCCATAACCGAAGGCTCTGGAAGTTTCTCTTTACGGATCTTTATGATCACTCTTCTGATCAGAGCTGGTGCCAACTCCGCACCAGTCAACTCTACCGCCTCTTTAAGATGGCCATAGTCAAGCTTTGGTTGAGGAGTGCGGCTGAGGGAAAAGACCACATGGGTCACAATATATCTTCCCTTTACCTCCGGATCCTTGAAGATTGAGTCACGATAGCCGTACCCACACTCCTCTACTCCGAAGCTCACAAACTCTTCCTCAACGGTGTCGTAGCAATACACCCTATGAATCACGTCCTTGACCTCAACGCCATAGGCTCCGATGTTCTGGACTGCAGATGCTCCTACCTCTCCAGGGATGTATGAGAGATTCTCTACACCCCAAAGGCCTTCCTTGGCTGCCCATGCACAAAAGTCATCGAACACGACTCCGGCACCGACTGAAACGAGAACATCTGACGCGTCCTCCAGAATCTCTATGAAGTCAATCTTCGAGTGAAGGATGGTGCCCTTGAAGTCATCTGTGAACAAAAGATTGCTGCCGCCCCCGATATGGAGTACGGGACGGGCAAGCTCTTCGAACTCAATATCAACCAGATCTGCCACAGAGTCATATTCAATGAAACAACGAGCCTTCACCTTCATGCCGAAGGTGTTCATCTTTGTCAGATCCTGGTAGTATGTAGTATTGACCATAGCCTATCCGGATTTAACGAACCTTCTTGCCGAGATAATATGTCTCCCAAGCATCCTTGGCATAACCGTTACCGGTTACCTGGAAAGTCGATCCAGACGAACCTACAACCTTCTTTCCACAATAATATGCATCGAAAGCATCCTTGGCATATCCATCCTTGAGCACCTTGAATCCTGACGTAGAGGCCTCGATCTCTTTTCCAAAGTAATATACATCAAAGGAATCCATGGCATAGCCATCGGTCAAGGCCTTGAATCTCGAAGGATTGTCTGTAAGTTTCTTGCCACAGTAATACACGCGGGCACTATCCTTTGCATAGCCCCAACCCAGATCCTTGAAGGAATGAGCGTACGCATTACTTACAATAACGCCGTTATAATACACCTTGGTTCCTACGATCTCATAGCCTCTTTCCTGATGTATATTGCTATGATCAGGGCCGTGGCCCGGATTGTGACCTGGACCTGGATCGTGATGTTCCGGACCATGATCATGTCCCGGATGCTGTCCGGCATTCTGACTTGCACCATTTCCGAAAATGACTGAAAGCAGGTCATTTAAGCCAAAACCCTGTGACCCCTCTGAAGGAGGAACGGCGCCCGGAGGAGGACCGGAGTTCTTAAGCCTGAATACATGAGGATCAACCAAAGGCAGAATCTTTCCCTCATACCATACGTTTTCATTATCCTTGGCGTAACCATATCCAAGGTCCTGTATCGTATGGGGATCTGCTTCATGCAGAATCACATTGTTATAATAGACCTTTTCGTTCAAGATCTTATATCCACCCTGATTCTGAGCGAAAGCAGCCACAGCGCTCAGAATGAGCACTGCGACTGCAATTAATCTTAATATGTTCTTCATAATAGATTATCCTATTTCTGCGCCATTGCAGAGGGTTTCCTGTGGAGTAATGAAACGCATCTTGCCATCGTTCTGACGAGCCATGAGGATCATGCCCTTAGACTCGATGCCGCGGATCTTGCGTGGAGCAAGGTTAGCAAGGATACATATCTGCTTGCCGACCATCTCCTCTGGAGAGTATTGTTCAGCGATACCAGACACAATCACTCTCTTGTCAATACCTGTATCGATGGTAAGTTTAAGAAGCTTGTCGGTCTTTGGAACACGCTCTGCCTCAAGAACTGTTGCAGTGCGGATGTCCATCCTGCCGAAATCATCGAATGTGCACTCTTCCTTCTGTGGTGCGGGGGTTAACAAGTCGCTTTGCGACCCGGACGGGTAGTCCGGAGATCCCCCTGTAGGGGGTGCAGGGGGTTGAGACTCCGAGGTCGAGGCTTTGGCCTCGGCCTTTGCTGCAGCCTCACGTTCAGCACGGATTGCCTCAAGACGCGCCATCTGCGCATCTACCACCTCATCCTCAATCTTGCCGAAGAGGAGTGTTGCCTGGTTCAGCTGATGACCTGCCGGTAGGAGTGATGCATTACCGAGATCCTCCCATGAGAGTGTAATAGATCCCTCGACTTCGCTCGGGATGACAGAAGAAGTGTGGAGAGCTGCACCCTCTGATGCTGTATAGATATTCTCGCTTGTTGCTCCTTCCTCACCTGCACGGTGGTCAGTACCTGCCATGACACCAACGTTGAGGATGCTGCGAAGCTTCTCTGACGAGAATGGGAGGAACGGCTCAAATGCGATTGCAAGCGAGGCACAGATCTGGAGAGACACGTTCAGGATAGAAGCTGTTCTGTCCATATCTGTCTTTGCCACCTTCCATGGCTCTGTGTCTGTAAGGTACTTGTTACCCAGACGTGCGATGTTCATAGCCTCCTTGAGAGCCTCGCGGAACTTGTATCCCTCAAGATACTTCTCCATAGCTTCGCGGAGCGGCTTGATCTGAGCGAGAGTCTCTGCATCGATTGCCTCTGGCTTGAGGTCTGCAGGAACCTTACCCTCGAAATATTTGTGTGTAAGAACAACGGCACGGTTCACGAAGTTACCAAGGATAGCAACAAGCTCGCTGTTGTTGCGTGCCTGGAAGTCCTTCCATGAGAAGTCATTGTCCTTTGTCTCTGGAGCATTTGCAGTAAGTACATAACGAAGAACGTCCTCCTGTCCTGGGAACTGCTCGAGGTACTCGTGAAGCCATACAGCCCATCCACGTGATGTAGAAATCTTGTCGCCCTCAAGGTTAAGGAACTCGTTTGCTGGAACATTGTCAGGAAGGACGTAACTTCCATCAGCCTTTAGCATTGAAGGGAACACAATGCAGTGGAACACGATGTTGTCCTTTCCGATGAAGTGAACGAGCTTTGTGTCCTCGCTCTTCCACCACTTCTCCCAAGACACAGGAAGCAATTCCTGTGTATTTGAAATGTAGCCTATAGGAGCATCGAACCATACATAGAGTACCTTTCCGTCAGATCCCTCTACAGGTACTGGAACGCCCCAGTTGAGGTCACGGCTCACCGCACGTGGCTGAAGGCCGCCATCGATCCAGCTCTTGCACTGACCGTAAACGTTGCTTCTCCACTCCTTGTGTCCCTCAAGAATCCATTCTGAAAGCCACTTCTCGTACTGATCAAGAGGGAGATACCAATGCTTGGTCTCCTTCTTCACGAGCTCGCCGCCGCTGAGAGCTGACTTAGGATTGATAAGCTCATCCGGACTAAGGGTTGCGCCGCACTTCTCGCACTGGTCGCCGTATGCACCCTCGGCACCGCACTTAGGACATGTACCTGTAATGTATCGGTCTGCGAGGAATGTCTTTGTCTCCTCGTCATAGTACTGCTCGCTCACCTTCTCGATGAACTTGCCCTCATCATAGAGCTTGCGGAAATAATCAGCCGCATTCTTATGGTGAGTCTTTGAAGATGTTCTTGAGTATATATCGAAATTGATTCCGAGTCCTGTGAACGAATCCTTGATGATCTTGTGATATCTGTCCACGATATCCTGAGGTGTGCAACCTTCCTTCTGCGCCTTGATGGTGATAGGAACTCCGTGCTCATCCGATCCGCAGACATAGAGAACATCCTCGCCTCTCATTCTAAGGTATCTGACATAGATATCTGCAGGCACATACACACCGGCAAGGTGGCCGATGTGGACCGGACCGTTGGCGTATGGAAGCGCACAGGTCACCAGGGTTCTGTTGAATTTCTTGTTCATATTATTGATGGTTTATTTTTATTTTATCGTCGGTAGAACTTGGGCAGATGATGGTTTGGACTCATCATACACGTCCGAGTTCATTGTTGATTGCGGTGCGAACCTTATTCAGAGCTGATATTTCCGCAAGCAGCGCCATCTGTTTTTCCGGATCCTGAGTCTGCTGAAACTCTTCTGTCCTGGTTTTGATATCCATCTCCACTCGCTTGGCTTGATAAACCAACAGAGACTTAGGAACAAACATCACCAGTCTCGTCGCCGCTGCGGTCATCGACTGCACATAGTTCTTTACCGTAATCTCATATTTCTCTATCAGGATGTCCTTCGCTACAGCAGAAACCTCTTCATCCATACTGTTAAGGAGCCTTTGCTGAATCTGCTGCTGGGTCAATCCTTCCTGATACAAGGTAAAATATAATTCATACACTTTGTAGTATGAGCTGTTTCTGAAGTCCAGCTCACTGTCCGCCATGGTCGCGTCTATGAAGTCAGCCACTGTCATCGGAGTCTCGGTATAATATTTCGATGTCTGCTCGAACAGAAGCTCCGTACAACCGTATTCCAGCACAAATGTCAGCAGTTCCTCCTCACATGCCGCAAGATATGGGTAATCCTTTACGATAGGCCCGCTTTGTACCTCCGGCAGATATTCCTGAGGCGGGACGACAGGCGGCATATCGTCAGCCGGCATGTACATATCCTCCTCCATTGGCGGCGGAGGCATACCTGGATCATATCCCTGCTGAGGCACTGACGTCTGACGGGCTTTAGCTGCCTCACGCTCGCGCTGCTTCTTCTCAGCCTCAAGCATGGCAGTCCTGGTCTTGTTGATCCTGCTCGCCAATATGTGCTCGTCTATCTCAAACTTTGACGCTGTAGTGCGCACATACACACTTCTTACAATTGCATCTGGTATAAGCGCAACTGTATCTGCCACCTCATTTATGAGCTTGGCGCGCTTGAGAGGGTCATTTCCGGCCTCACCAAGAAGCAGGTCTGTCTTGAATCCTATGAAGTCCTGCTCATTCTGCGCTATATAGTCATTCACCTGCTCAAGAGTATGCTTCTTCGCAAAGTCATCCGGATCCTGGCCATCAGGAAGAAGAACAATCTTGACATTCAAGCCCTCCTTCAGCACCAGGTCTATTCCTCTGAGGGCAGCCTTGATTCCTGCACCATCACCGTCATATATGATGGTCACATTTTCAGTGAACTTCTTTATGAGCCTGATCTGCTCTACTGTAAGTGAAGTTCCGCTGGAAGCCACCACATTCGTAATGCCAAGCTGGTGCATCGAGAGCACGTCCAGGTATCCCTCAACAAGGATACACTTATCCTGACGAGACATCTCATTCTTGGCGAAATATATTCCGTAAAGAGACTTGCTCTTGACATAGATTTCAGTCTCTTTTGAATTTACATACTTAGGTATGTTCTTGTCACTTTTGAGCGTCCTGCCACCGAACGCAATGACACGGCCACTAGCCGAGTGAATCGGGAACATGACGCGGTCGTGGAACATATCCACCACCCTTCCGTCATCATACTGCTTGCACAGTCCTGTGTCCAGGAGATACTCCTCCTTGTAACCAGCCGCACGCGCTGCATCCGCCAATGCGGTACGCGACTGAGCCGGTGCCCATCCGAGGCCATATTTCTTAATAGTATCGTCTGTCAGACCACGACTGCGGAAATACTGATATGCGATTACCTGACCTTCCTGAGTCTTCAGCGAATCAACGAAGAACTTGCCGGCAAACTCTGACACCAGCAGGAGACTCTCGCTGCGCTGGCGCTTCGCAATCTCCTCGGCACTTACCTCCGACTCCACAATCTCGACATTATACTTCTTTGCAAGATAACGCAAAGCCTCCACATAAGTCATGCTCTCATGCTCCATGACAAAACCGACAGCTGTACCGGATTTTCCACAGCCGAAGCATTTATAGATACCTTTGGACGGAGACACGACAAAAGACGGTGTCTTCTCATTGTGAAAAGGACAGCACGCCTTATAGGTAGCTCCTGCCCTTTTTAGAGTCACGAAGTCACCTATAACGTCTTCGACCTGCGCAAGATCGAGAATCCTATCTACCGTTTCCTGAGGAATCATATATTACTGCTCGTCAACTTTTTCGTAGTCCACTTCCTTGGCATCCATTGGCTCAACCGGAGTTTCCGAAGGGTTTTCCGAGGCTGGAGTAACCTGTTCAGCTCTCTTGACAGACTTCATCCTGAATGCAGATATAAGGTCCGACACACCATAACCAATAAGGGCAATGCCGGCAATCAGCCCGAGGCTCTGTCCGAAAATTTTCGGATAGAAGAAAATCAGCAGACCTGCCATTGTCACCAATGAAGGCAGGAGATATGCAGCGATACGCAACTGAATATTCCTTCGCATGCTCAGCAGCACCGAAAGCTGGAACATTCCGAATCCAAAGAGCGCGAATCCAAGAAGATAGCTTACAAACCTGGCTACAAAGCCAGAGAATACAAACAGGAATACAGCGACAACAATATCGGTCATCGCATTGAAGAATGACAGAGGCATCGTGCCCTCCTTCTTCTGCTTGATCCCCACGAATAGTGAAACAATGCCTGCTGCAAGAATGAACGCGGCCACAAGCTTCACGACAAGTTCCATAGCGTCTGCCTTCGCAACGATCATAATCACTCCAAGAGCGACGAAAACCAACGCTCTTATCGGAGACGAAAATCTGCTATTATATCCGAAAGTAATCATAATGCGACTTTAATTGCACAACTTGCAAATTTAACAAAAATGTACCAATAAAAAAGTGGCTCGGGCACAAAACCCAAGCCACTTGCATCATATTGTCTATAGTCTAGAACGGCAGGTCTTCATCAGCCGGCTCTGACATGTCATCAACAGTCGGCATCGGTGCCTCCGGAGGTACGGGAGCCGCATATGAAGCCTGTGCCGGAGCACCTGCCTGTGCAGGCTCTATTCGCCATACTCGAACATCTGTATACCAGCGTCCATTGTATTCACGGCTGCTGAGATTGAAGGAAACCTTTACCTTATCATTAACCTGATATTTATCAAGTTCCCTGACCTTGTCATCACCCCACACGTGCATTACCACCTTTGTAGGATAATTTCCTTCCTGATATTCGAAAATGAACTCCTGCTTTGACCACGCACCTCTTGCAGTAGTACCGCTCTGGACAGTCATCTTCTGGGCTATTCTGCCCTCAAGTTCCAGTGCCATTACTCTGCAACCTCTTCCTGAGGAACGAACTTATCTACCTTTACAACCTCGATGTCGAAGATAAGCACTGAGTTAGGCTCGATGCCACGGTTTCCTCTTGGACCGTATGCGAGGTCTGAAGGGATGTAGATGATAGCTTTTCCACCCTCACCTACGAGACGGATACCCTCGTCGAAACCTGTGATGAGGCCTCTTGAACCTGAGATGTGGCCAGGAATCTCACCCTCGTCGAATACTGTACCGTCGATAAGAGTACCCTTATACTTAACTGTAACTGTATCGTTAACTGCAACCTTCTCAGCAGCACCCTCTGCAAGGATTGTATACTGGAGACCAGATTCTGTAGTATCAACATTCTCCTTAAGAGCGTTGTCAGCGAGGAACTTCTCACCCTTTACACGGTTAACCTCTGCCTTGTACTCAGACTTCTTCATGAGGTATGCGTTGAAGATTCTGTTCATCTCATAAGGGCTAACCTTGAACTGCTTAGCGAAAGTAGTGTCATTATAACCCTGTGGAAGTTCTGCCTTGAGAGCATCCTCCATTCCCTTCTTGAGAAGAGCCATGTCAAGATCGCTGAGCTTCTCAGCAAAACCCTGCTGCTTGAACATAAGACCATAGTTTACACCAAGAAGGTAGCTTACTGAATCGATCTCGGCATTTGTAGGAAGCTCTACGTCAACCTTTACCTCTGATCTGCCACATGAAACAGCCATAACTGCTGCCACTGCTGCAATTGCAAAAATTTTAAGTGCTTTCATTTTTTATTATTTTATTGTTTAAGTTTTTTAAAATGGACTCGCAAAGATAATCTTTTTTTGGATTTCTCCTCAATATTTACTTAACTTAGTAAGTCAAAACATTAAACCTATGGCTATCGACTCATCTGTACTGCATGCAAAACTGAAGGAGTTCTTTGGCTTCGACTCCTTCAAGGCCGACCAGGAGCGCATTATAAAGCATCTTGTCGACAAGAATAACGCATTCGTCCTTATGCCTACAGGAGGAGGCAAGTCCCTTTGCTACCAACTGCCTGCACTTGTGATGGAAGGCACAGCCATAGTCATATCGCCTCTGATCGCTCTGATGAAGAACCAGGTCGACGCCATACGTGGATTCGTTGCTGGAAACGACGGCATTGCACACTTCCTGAACTCATCATTGAACAAGGCTCAGATTGCAGAAGTAAGAAAAGACCTGCTTTCCGGCGCAACCAAGCTTCTATATGTAGCACCGGAGTCTCTTACCAAAGCGGAAAACGTTGCAATGCTGAAGGAGATCAAGATTTCGTTCTACGCAGTGGACGAGGCGCATTGTATTTCCGAATGGGGACACGACTTCCGTCCCGAATACAGAAGAATCAGAAATATCGTAGAGGAAATCGGACTCGCTCCTATCATAGCACTTACCGCAACCGCAACTCCGAAAGTGCAGAGCGACATCCTCAAGAACCTCGGCATGCCGGATGCCACCATATTCAAGTCATCCTTCAACAGACCTAACCTTTATTATGAAATAAGGGACAAGTCCGATCCGAAGAGAGATATCATCAAATACATACGCAATAACCCAGGCAAGTCAGGTATCATATACTGTCTGAGCAGAAAAAAGGTGGAGGAACTTGCCGAGCTATTGAACATCAACGGCATAAAGGCAGCGCCTTACCATGCCGGACTGGATGCCAGGACACGTGCCGACAACCAGGACAAGTTCCTGATGGAGGAAGTTGACGTCATCGTAGCGACTATTGCATTCGGCATGGGTATAGACAAGCCGGACGTAAGATTCGTGATTCACTACGACATACCTAAGAGCATCGAAGGCTACTATCAGGAAACCGGACGCGCCGGTCGTGACGGTCGCGAAGGACAGTGCATCACATTCTACAGCTACAAGGACATACAGAAACTCGAAAAGTTCATGCAGGGCAAACCGATTGCCGAACAGGAGATCGGCAAACAGTTGCTTATGGAAACCGTAGCATACGCCGAATCGAACTCATGCCGAAGAAAACTGCTGCTGAGCTATTTCGGAGAAGACTATCATGTTGAAAATTGTGGTGCATGCGACAACTGTCTGCACCCTAAGAAGCAGTTTGACGGACGAGAGGAGATGGCGATGGTCATCGAGCTCATAGAGTCCCTGCCGGAGCGTTTCAAGATGGAGCACCTGGCGAACATCCTTACCGGAGAGATGAATTCCATAATCAAATCTTACCACCACGACAAGCTCGAGCTGTTCGGGGCAGGCAAGGATCATTCATCTAAATTCTGGAACGCAGTGATCCATCAGGGTCTTGTACTGCATTTCTTCCATAAAGACATTGAAGCTTACGGACTTATTTCCGTGAGCGATCTCGGACGCGCATTCTTTGAGAATCCTTATGAGCTCATGCTCACCGAAGACCGAGAGTTCGCAGAGGGTGAGGACGACGACGATGACACAGCAGCTGCTGCAGCGGCAGCGCGAGGTGGCGGCGGAGGAGATCCGACCCTGCTGGCCATGCTCAAGGATCTTCGCAGGGATGTCGCACGCAAGAAAGGTCTGCAGCCATGGGTAATCTTCGGCGATCCATCGCTGGAAGACATGTCCATAATGTATCCTGTCAGCTGCGACGAGCTGAAGAACTGCCAAGGTGTCGGAGAAGGCAAGGCAAAGAAGTTCGGAAAGCCTTTCGTAGAGCTGATTGCCAAGTATGTTGAGGAAAACGACATAATTCGTCCTGACGACTTTGTGATGAAATCAATCGTCAACAAGTCTGTCAACAAAGTCTATATAATCCAAAGCATTGACAGACGTATTCCTCTGGAAGATATTGCGGATAACCGAAAGATGGAAATGGAGGAATTGCTTGATGAAATCGAAGCAATTGTATATTCCGGAACAACCCTTAACCTCGACTACTATCTGGAACAGACCCTTGACGAGGATGTGATAGAAGATATCTACGACTACCTCCACGATGAGGCAGAGTCAGACGACCTGGCTGTAATAATGGAAGACCTCAGAGATGACTTTGACGAGTTTGAGGTCAGACTCGTCCGTATCAAGTTCTTGTGTGAGGTAGCAAACTAAAGTTCAAGCCACTTAATATCCTTATCGCGGCGCCAGTATGCAAGCTGGCGCTTTGCGTAGTGTCTGGTATTACGCTGAATAAGCTCAACTGCACGGTCCAATGTGGTCACAGGACCATCACCTGGAGTTGTCGGAGTCCAGCCTTCCGTTGAGACCTTGCCATCCAGATAATCGAACCAATCAAAGATTTCCTTATAACCAACAGTCTGAAGGGCAGCTAAATCACGATATTCTGTCAGCGAACGGACTTCCTCGACAAGACCCTCATCTATCATCTGGAGAACACGTCTGTTGCACCTGTCATACAGGACATCACGAGGTCTTGTCAAGCCGATCTTTTCAATCTCGAAGTCGCGCTGCTTACGGGTTTCTGTCTTGAAGGAAGAGAAGGGTTTACCTGTCATCAGGCAGACTTCAAGTGCGCGAACAACCCTCTGACCGTTTGCGATATCTATTGATGCATAGCTTTCAGGATCAAGCTTTTGCAGATCCATCCTAAGAGACTCGACTCCCTCTTCACGCAAGCGCGTCGTCAACTCCTCGCGAAGCTTGAGGTCAGCAGCCGGAAAGTCATCAAGACCATTAACCAAGGCATCCACATAGAATCCGGAACCTCCTGCCATAACAAGGGTCTCATGACCCTGGTCAAACAGACGATTTATAAGTTCCAGTGCCTCAACCTCATATTTGCCGGCAGTATAAAGCTGCTCTACCGTATGGGAATGGATAAAATAATGCTGAACAGCGGCAAGCTGCTCAGCAGAAGGCACGGCTGTGCCTATAGTCATTTCCTTATATATCTGACGGGAGTCGCAGGAAATCACAGGAGATCCATATTTGAGTGCCAGTTCGATGCTGTAGTCGGTCTTGCCTACAGCTGTCGGGCCCAATATTATCACCAACTTCTTCATAGATCTCTCGACTTCGCTCAAGATGACAGATTATTCGTCATCATCGTCTCCGTAAATCTCCTCTGTCTCGTCGTCGCCCTCGTCCTCGTCATCCTCGATGTCGTCATCTTCAAAATCATCATCATCCGGATCCTTCTTCTTATCGTCCGGAAGATCCTCAAAAGCAACATAGCCGTTTTCAAACTCTATAGGATTAGGTCCCTTTGTCTCTACCAGAAGCGGATAGATTGCATGCGGACGTTCCTCACCCGTACCGTCAAATGTCACGATGACACTCTTTACATTGGTAGTGTCGTAGAAATATATGAACTTATCCTCTCCCCTCTTGTGACACTGACCTGCTGTCACATGGTCAATTGTTCCAAACCCGAAATCCTGAAACACGCTGTAGCGCGCTGCCACATCTCCGTATGCATCGAATGACTTGAAGAGTACCACCTGATCCTGAGGGAAGTCCATATCGGCCCTCATCTGTTTATGTAAACTATAAAGCGAAGATGTGTCCTTTACCTCATAGACACGCGCAAAACCCTTGATTCCAGGAAGGGAAACCTTATATTTCAGTATCATAGACAGTTAGAATTGATAATCACATAAAAATAGCCTCCAGTACCCTAGAAGCGAAGTCAAAGATAATAAATTTTTCTTTTCGTTGACAAAATTTTGAGAAACGAACAGCATTGAGTCTTTCTGCGTTTCACATAATAGTTTATCCCACAGCACTTTACGTAAGTGTCCTGCATGGCAAGGAAGGCAGGACATATAGCTATTTAATTATGACTCAGCCACTTACGCGGCACAGCAAATTCCGATTGGGCAGAAGGGAATCAAAAAAATTTCATTTATTTCTGCAAAATGACTAATTTTGATTTTCGGTATGGACAACACTCAGATCCGAGATTCTTACAAGAGCATAGCCGCCGAATCAAGGGGCTTGTTCAAGGACAATGGAAGCCGTTTCATTGCCCATGCTTATCCCGTTGAAACAGAAGAAGAAGTAAAGGAAATCGTCGCAGCGCTCAAGAAGGAGTACTACGACGCGAGGCATCATGTATTTGCATATAGACTGGGATATCTGGGCGACAAGTTCAGGGCAAACGACGACGGAGAGCCTTCAGGCTCATCCGGAAGGCCGGTGCTGGGACAGATCGATTCCAATGAGCTCAGCGACATCCTCGTGGTAGTGGTCAGGTATTTCGGCGGCATCAAGCTTGGCATTCCCGGACTCATAAGGGCGTATAAGACAGCAACGGCAGATGCGATTGCAAATGCAGAGATCGTGGAGAAGATAGCCTCCAAGATGTACCGAGTACATTTTGGTTACATGGCGATGAACAGTGTGATGAAGGTGTTCAAAGACATGGGACTGGAACAGAAGAACCAGCAGTTTGATATGGAATGCAGCCTTGAAACCAAAGTCCGTCTCTCACAGATCGACACCTTCCTCGAAAGGATGGCAGACGTTGAGGGATGTCGGGTAGAGGAAATCTGATTAGATTTCCTCAGACCCAAAAGTTCAACTTTTGTGGTCCGCCCCGGGCAGGGGCGAAGTTCCCCTTTGGGGATGTCACTAAGTGACAGGGGGTCAAACTCATACAGAGTAAACAAACGGACAAACATAAAAACAACATACTTGGAGCGAAGCGATGGTAAGTCTTCCTCCCGAGGAGGAGGATTTAGGAGGTGGGTAACGTAGTATGGAATGGACATACTCTGCACGACTAGAAATAGAGTAACAGAGTAAGTAGACGACAAACATAAAAACAACATACTTGGAGCGAAGCGATGGTAAGTCCTCCTCCCGAGGAGGAGGATTTAGGAGGTGGGTAACGTAGTAAAATTGGACATACTCTGCACGACCGGAAATAGAGTGACAGAGTAAGTAGACGACAAACATAAAAACAACATAATAAGTATGGCCAAAAGTTTGATTTCAATCAGGGATTTCACCAAGGAGGAGATCCTGCATGTACTCGAAACCGCAAGGGAGTTCGAGCAGAACAGAGAGCAGAAATTCCTTGAAGGCAAGGTAATCGCAAGCCTTTTCTTCGAGCCATCTACAAGAACCAGACTCAGCTTCGAGACTGCCATTAACCGCCTCGGTGCAAAAGTGATCGGATTCTCAGATGCAACAAACACCAGCCAGAGTAAAGGCGAAACACTCAAGGATACCATCAAGATGGTCGACAACTATGTGGATATGATCGTAATGCGTCACCCTCTCGAAGGAAGTTCGCGTTATGCGTCCGAGGTCGCCAGGGTTCCAGTTGTGAACGCAGGTGACGGCGCAAACCAGCACCCATCACAGACATTGCTCGACCTCTACTCGATACTCCAGACTCAAGGTACGCTGGAAGGACTCACAATCAACATGGTCGGCGACCTCAAATACGGCCGCACCACCCACTCTCTCCTTCAGGCCATGTCCCACTTCAACCCTAAGTTCGTCTTCACGGCTCCGGAAGAGCTCAAGATGCCTAGGGAGTACAAGGACTTCCTTGACAAAAGCGGCATAGAATACATTGAGACTGACTCGCTGGACGCATATTTGAACGATTGCGACATATTATATATGACACGCGTGCAGCAGGAGAGATTTACTGACCCTATGGAATACGAGCGCGTAAAAGATGTATATACACTGAACGCAGCCATGCTCGAAAACGTCAGGGACAACATGAAGATCCTGCACCCGCTTCCACGAGTTACAGAAATTGACCAGGATGTTGACGAGACAAAGTACGCATACTATTTCAAGCAGGCAGAGAACGGTCTCTACGTCCGCATGGCCATCATTTCATATCTATTGGGTTACCGTCCTTTAAAATAACACGATTATGTCACACAAAGAATTAGTAGTAAGCGCATTGGAGAACGGTACCGTATTGGACCACATCCCTGCGGAATATGTATATAAGGCTCTTGACCTTCTTGATCTAAAGGATGTTGAAAGTCAGATCACCATCGGAATCAACCTCGCCAGCAAGCTTCACGGCAAGAAAGGCATCATCAAGATTGCAGACAAGTTCTTCGAAGACGAGGATCTGAACAAACTTGCATTGATCGCCCCTAAGGCAACCGTCAATGTCATCAGGGACTTCAAAGTCGTAGAAAAGAAGACCCTTGAGACCCCTGCGGAAGTTATAGGGATTGCAAGATGCAAGAATCCTAAGTGCGTGACCAACCACCAGCCGATAAAGACAAAGTTCGCAACCATACAAGACAATGACAAAATATCACTCAAATGTCATTATTGTGAAAAAATATCCAGCATAAAGCACGCATTATAAAATAAATTATTATCTTTCGGGTCGTATCGATTACAAAACGTAATCTACGACCCGAAACGTATTTAAGAAAACACAAAACTATACCAATAACAATGAAACAAGTTCACAACTTCACTGCAGGACCATGCGTTCTGCCTCAGCAGGCTATCGATAACGCAATCGAGGCGCTGAAGGATTTCAAAGGCACAGGTATCCCTGTAATCTCGATCTCCCACAGAACTAAGGAGTGGGACGCAGTAATGGATGAGTGCCGTGCACTTTGGAGAGAGCTCCTCAACATTCCAGAAGACTATGAAATTCTCTTCCTCGGTGGCGGAGCAAGCATGGGCTTCCTCTATGTAGCAATGAACTTCCTTGAGAACAAGGCTGCATACCTTGAGACAGGCGTATGGGCTAAGAAGGCTCTCAAAGAGGCAAAGGGCCTCGGTAACGCATACGCAGTAGCCTCTTCTGCCGACACTGTTTTCAATTACATTCCAAAGGGTTATGAGATCCCTACAGATGTCGACTACTTCCACATCACCACCAACAATACAATCTACGGAACAGAGATTCACGAGGACATGGACTCGCCGGTTCCACTCATCGCAGACATGTCTTCAGACATCCTCAGCCGTCCGGTTGACGTAAGCAAGTATGCTATGATCTATGGTGGTGCACAGAAGAACGTAGGCCCTGCAGGCGTAACATTCTTCATTGTGAAGAAGGATCTCCTCGGTAAGGTTACGCGCTACCTTCCTTCAATGCTTGACCTCCGCACTCACATTGATGGTGCATCTATGTACAACACTCCACCGGTATTCCCTATCTTCGTGATGAACGAAACTCTCAAGTGGCTCAAGGAGCAGGGTGGAGTTGAGGCCATCTACAAGGTAAACAAGGAGAAGGCAGCCCTCCTCTATGCTGAGATTGACCGCAACCCAATATTCAAGGGAACTGCAGCTGTCGAGGACCGCTCGATCATGAACGTATGCTTCGTTATGGCAGAGGGGTATGAGCACCTACAGGACGAGTTCATGGCATTCGCAAAGGCGAAGGGCATGACCGGCATCAAGGGCCACAGATCGGTAGGAGGTTTCCGTGCATCTATCTACAACGCATGTCCGGTAGAGAGCGTTCAGGCACTCGTGGACTGCATGAAAGAATTCGAACAGCTTCATAAATAATGAATCATCCCCGGCATACCCATGTCCGGGGATTTAATTTTATACCACCATGAAAGTATTGGTAGCGACAGAGAAACCGTTCGCAGCAGCTGCAGTCAACGGTATCAGAAAAATAGTAGAAGGAGCAGGCCACGAGCTTGCACTCCTTGAGAAATATACAGAAAAGGAACAGCTTCTTGAGGCCGTAGCTGATGCTGATGCACTCATCGTGCGTTCAGACAAGGTAACCGCTGAAGTTATTGCAGCAGCCAAGCAGCTCAAAATCGTGGTTCGCGCCGGCGCTGGCTACGACAACCTTGACCTCCCTTCATGCACAGAAAGAGGCATCGTGGCCATGAACACTCCTGGTCAGAACTCCAACGCAGTTGCAGAACTTGCTCTCGGCCTTATGATCTATATGTGCCGCAACCAGTTCACACCTGGCACCGGCTCTGAGATCAGTGGTAAGGTTATGGGTATCCAGGGCTTCGGAAACATCGGTCAGCTCGTTGCAAAGAAGGCCCTCGGCCTCGGAATGAAGGTCCTCGTTCTTGCACCGAACCCATCGGAGAAGCATAATGGTTGGGAAACCGTAGCTACTATCGAGGAACTTTACAGCAAGTGTAACTTCGTATCCGTCAACATCCCTGCAACTCCAGAAACAAAGGGCATGATCGGTTACGACCTCCTCACCAAGATGCCTAAGGGCGGCTGCCTCATCAACACTGCACGCAAGGAGATCATCTGCGAGGAAGGCCTTGACAAGGCGCTTGCAGAGAGACCCGACCTCAAATATGTCACTGACATCGCTCCTGTGGCTTACGCCGAGCTCAAAGAAAAGTATGCAAAGCAGATCTTCGCTACTCCGAAGAAGCAGGGTGCTGAAACAGGCGAAGCTAACATTAACGCAGGACTCGCAGCTGCAAACCAGATCTGCGACTACTTCGCGACAGGTTGTACAAAATTTCAGGTAAATAAATAATATGGTAAAGGTAAGACCATTTGCAGCGGTACGTCCGCCTAAGCAGTATGTAGAGGAAGTGGCTGCACGTCCATACGATGTCCTCAACTCAGAAGAGGCAAAGGCTGAGGCAGGAGAGAAATCCCTGCTCCACATCACAAAGCCTGAGATCGACTTCGATCCTATGATAGATGAACACAGCCAGCCGGCATACGACAAAGCTGTCGAGAATTTCAAGGAGTGGCAGGCTAAAGGATGGCTCGTACAGGATGATAAGCCATACTATTATGTATATGCACAGACTATGGACGGCCGCACTCAGTACGGTTTGGTGATGTGCGCTCACACTGATGACTACGCATCAGGTGCAATCAAGAAGCACGAGCTCACACGCAAGGACAAGGAAGATGACCGAATGATCCACGTCCGCATCCAGAACGCCAATATCGAACCAGTCTTCTTCTCATACCCTGACAACAACGAAGTAAACTCTATCGTAGCACGCTACGTCGCAGGAGAGCCTGAGTACAACTTCGTGGCAGAAGACGGCTTCGGCCACCACTTCTGGGTAATCACAGAGCAGGCCGACATCGACCGCATCACTGAGATCTTCGCAAACATCCCTGCATTCTACGTTGCAGACGGCCACCACCGTACAGCTGCTGCAGCACGCGTTGGTGCAGAACTTCGCGAACAGAATCCTAACCACACCGGTGAGGAGGAGTACAACTACTTCATGACAGTTGCATTTCCGGATAGTCAGCTCAAGATCATTGACTACAACCGCGTAGTGAAGGACCTCAACGGCCTCACTGAAGAGCAACTTCTTGAAGCTCTTGCTGAAGACTTTGATGTTGTAGAAGAAGGCACAGAAATCTACAAGCCAGGCAAGCTCCACGAGTTCTCTATGTATCTCGGCGGCAAGTGGTACTCTCTCGTAGCCAAGGAAGGACGTTATGACGACAATGACCCTATCGGCGTTCTTGACGTGACTATCCTCTCTAACCTCGTTCTCGACAAGATCCTCGACATCAAGGACCTCCGTACATCTAAGAGAATTGACTTCGTAGGCGGCATCCGCGGTCTCGGCGAGCTTTCTCGCAGAGTCGACAACGGCGAGATGAAGGTAGCCTTCGCTCTCTACCCTGTTTCAATGAAGCAGCTCGTAGACATCGCAGACTCAGGCAACATCATGCCTCCAAAGACCACATGGTTCGAGCCTAAGTTACGCTCTGGACTTGCAATCCACAAGCTGGCATAATGATAACACTACTCAATAACAAAACCCCGAAAGTTAGACAAAAAACTTTCGGGGTTTATGTCAATATGACACGAGTTTTTATTGCAACGTTCCTCCCACCAAATCAAGGATCTCTGCTGTGATTTCCTGTTGGCGGCCTTTATTGTAAGCCAGAATGAGCTCTGCTATAAGGTCTTGGGCATTATCTGATGCGACCTGCATTGCGAGAGTGCGGGCAGCGTGCTCTGCTGCATTTGCATCAAGGAGCACAGTGTAGATCTTAAGCAAGAGAACCTGCGGAAGGAGATGTCGGACCAGCTCAAGAGGGTCCGGTTCCAAGATATAATCAATAGGTTCCTCCACTCCGTCATCATAATCATGAAGCGGAAGCGGCAGGTAGTTTTCACGGACTATTGGTTGTGAGGCAGGCGAAGCGAAATGGCTATATACAAGCACAACCTGTGCTACTTCTCCGCTGCTGAAGCTGTCTACCAGCATGTGAGCCAAACATGCTGCCTGGTCATATGACGGCTTGTCAGCCATCTCAGGGTAGTCACCCGTAAGGTCATAACCGGATTTGCGTACAGCATCAGCCATCTTTCGTCCTACCGCATACACATCAATATCCTCCTTGCTATATCCTTGACCTTCAAGAAGCCTGATGGTCTCGTGGTATTTCTTGATTACATTGGCATTGAAAGCGCCGCAGAGGGAACTGTTTGAAGAGAATGCGACTATGGCTATGCGCGGATAGATATCCTTGACAGGCACCTGGTCGAGACCGATGTCTTCAAGAACGACAGTTGCATGACCGTCTGGATTACCGAAGCCAAGCTTGTCATGCATTGCCTTCTGAAGTTCGTCATCCTGAAGGAGTCCGGAGAGGATATGATGCAGCTTCTGCTCATAAGGCAGCTTGCCGCCGATTGCGGCCTGGGCCTTATGCAGTTTAGCCGATGCAACCATCTTCATAGCCGAAGTTATCTTCAGCGTATTCCTGACAGATGCAATCCTGCTCTTTATTTCCTTTAATGATGACATATCTTTTCTGTTATTTTAAGCCATTCACTATAGAAGCGGCTTCCTTTTCTATGATGGCGAAGATTTCAGGGTCGGTCTTGCCTTTGGAGAGTGGATCCAACACATCTGTCTGATGGAAAGCCCTCATCTTCTGGAAGAATGTTGTCTGGAAATCATCCACCTGATCCAACGTAATATCCCTCAGCAAGCCCTTGGTTCCGCAATAAAGGATAGCCACCTGCTCCCCTACCGGCATCGGAGAATACTGTGGCTGGATCAGCAGCCTGTTGTTCTTTCTACCCTTGTCAAGAGCCATAGCCGTAATCGGATCCATATCACTGCTGAACTTCGAGAACGCCTCAAGCTCACGATACTGTGCCTGATCGATCTTCAATGTACCAGCCACCTTCTTCATGCTCTTGAGCTGCGCACTTCCTCCGACACGGGACACCGAAATACCCACATTTACAGCAGGTCTGAAGCCTTGATTGAAGAGGTCTGTCTCAAGGAATATCTGGCCGTCTGTAATAGAAATCACATTGGTCGGGATATATGCAGACACGTCACCTGCCTGAGTCTCAATGATTGGCAGAGCTGTCAATGAACCACCCGCCTTGACCTTGCCTTTAAGCGACTCCGGAAGGTCATTCATCTTCTCAGCAACCTCCTGCTGACCAATAATTTTAGCTGCTCTCTCAAGGAGTCTTGAATGCAGATAGAAAATATCACCTGGGTACGCTTCACGTCCCGACGGGCGGCGCAAAATCAGAGACACCTCACGATATGCCACGGCCTGTTTTGAGAGATCATCATATACCACGAGAGCATGATGTCCTGTATCACGGAAATACTCACCTATCGCTGCACCGGCAAACGGAGCGTAGTAGCGAAGTGCTGCCGGATCGGCAGCTGTTGCAGCCACGACTATTGTATAGTCCATGGCACCCTTCTCCTTCAGGGTCTGCACAAGGCTGGCAATGGTAGATCCTTTCTGGCCCACTGCAACATAGATACAGTACACAGGCTCACCTGCCTCGTATGCAGCACGCTGGTTGATTATTGTATCAATGGCAATGGCGGTCTTTCCTGTCTGACGGTCTCCAATGATCAGCTCACGCTGTCCGCGTCCTATAGGAATCATTGAGTCTATGGCCTTAAGACCCGTCTGCAAAGGCTCGGTCACAGGCTGACGGAAGATGACACCTGGTGCCTTCCTCTCAAGAGGCATCTCACAAAGCTCTCCCTCAATCTTTCCCTTGCCGTCCAGAGGCTCTCCCAGCGGGTTCACCACGCGACCGACCATACCCTCGCTCACGCGCAGCGAAGCTATCCTGCGAGTGCGCCTGATGGTCATTCCCTCCTTAATCTTATCGGTAGGTCCCAGCAACACGGCACCGACATTGTCCTCCTCAAGGTTCATGACAACAGCCTTGATGCCGTCTTCAAACTCCAGGAGTTCGCCGGCTTCAGCCTTCTTGAGACCATGGATCCTGACCACGCCGTCACTGACTTGAAGAACTGTGCCGATCTCGTCAAAACGAGGGTCGGTATCTATGTCCTTCAACTGTGCCAACAGGACTTCCGATATTTCACTAGGACGTATCTGATCTGACATATTATACTATTCTGTTGTTATTATCTATTAATTCACGACGCAGCAGACGGAACTGTCCCTCTACACTGGCATCCACCCTGTAGTCGTCGATATTCAGCACAAATCCGCCAAGTATCCCAGGGTTAACATGCTCATCCAGAAGCACAGAAGCACTTGTCTTTTCAGCAAGGGCATCCTGTAGCCTTTCCTTCAGACCTGCAACAGGGGCTGCCGTAACAAGCTTTCCGACCATGATGGCATTCGCGCTGCGATACTGCTCTATGAACGAATATAACATTCGCTCAAAGTATTCAATGCGCTTTTGTTCATATACCAGAACTACAAAACGACGGAGTTCATCTGCCACAGGCTCGCCCAAAGCGGCATCAAGAAGCGCAATCTTGCGGTCCAACGAAACTTCCGGATGCTTCTGCACGGCATCTGCGAGTTGGCGAAGTTCCTGCATTCTGAGCACTAGCACACATGCCTGAGAGTAGATGTGCTCCCCGGCAGAGAATTTTAATAACGCTTTGGCGTATCGGAATGCTATTGGACCTGTGTTCATGGCAGTCTAGGGTTAGATTACAACTGGTCGATAAGCTTATCAACCAGCTCCTTCTGGGATGAGTCCGAAGACAAGTCTTTGCGGACAACCTTCTCTGCGATTGCGAGAGACATCTTCGCAACCTCATTCCTGAGTTCCTTCATTGCCAGTTCCTTCTCATGATTTATGCGCACCTTGGCATCTTCCATGATCTTCTGCGCCTCCACCCTTGCCTGATCCTGTGCCTGCGCAATCATACGGTCACGCTCAGCCGCAGCCTCCTGCATGAGCCTGCTCTGCTCGGCACGTGTTTCTGCTACGATCCTATCCTGCTCCTCCTTCAGATGGGCTATTGCCTCCTCTGCTGTACGCGCAGCCTCAAGCGAATCATTGATCCGCTTGTTGCGCTTGTCGACCATGCCGGTAATCAAAGGAAAGCCGAACTTGGTCAGGATGAAAAGCACCAGGCCGAATATTACGGTCATCCAAAACAGAAGACCGGTATCTGGAAGCATCAGATCCATAGGGACACTATACTACTGCAAGGAGACAAACGAGGATAGCGAAAAGACATGCACCCTCCACGAGAGCACCGATGATGAGCATCGCTGTACGGATGTTGCCTGCAGCCTCTGGCTGACGTGCGATAGACTCCATTGCAGACTGTCCGATCTTACCGATTCCCCATGCTGCTGCCAATGCTGCGATTGCTGCTCCGAGGGCTCCTGCTACCGGACCCCATGAAATGGCTGCTGCCTGTAATAAGATTGTTGAAAGTAACATAATTTATTGTTTTAGTTGTTTTTAATATTCATTGTTCATATTCCTCACTCCCTTCGGTCGCTCGGACTGACAGAGGCTAATGTTCTTCCTGCCTCGACATACCGATAAAAACTGCGGAGAGCATTGTAAATACATAGGCCTGTATGAATGCCACCAACAGTTCAAGCGCGTTGATAACCAACCCGAACAGCATCGCTATTACTGTCATCGAGCCGTTGATCACCGGACCAAGCTTTACTGTCACAAAAATCACTGACACCAGTCCCAGCACCATCATATGGCCCGCCATGATATTGGCAAAAAGTCTGACCATAAGCGAGAACGGCTTAGATATCACACCAAACAGCTCGATGGTCTGCATGATAGGTATCGGAAACTTCAGGAACAGCGGCACATCCGGCCAGAGTATCTCCTTCCAGTAATGCTTGCTTCCGAAAAGGTTTATGGCAAAGAACGTGAACATAGCAAGCACTAAAGTCACTGCAATGTTTCCAGTAACATTCGCTCCGCCAGGAAAAAATGGCACCAATCCGAGCAGGTTGCAAAGGAAGATGAAGAAGAACGCCGTAAGCAGGTACGGAGCATATTTCCTATATTCCTTCTCGCCCACCGAAGGCTTGATGATCTCGTCATTGACCATCATGATCATCATCTCCATAAGGCCGGTCAAGCCTCCTGGAGCAGCTTCTGTGGCATCATGTCTTCTATACCATCGTGCCGTTCCAAGTATTATCAGCACCAGAAGCACGCCTATTATCATCAGCGAAGCCACATTCTTTGTTATAGATATGTCAAACGGCCTGATCAGTTCCCCATCAGCTCCGCGCTCCACTATCTTATCTTCATAGCGTCCTTCTTCCGCTATGAAAAGTCCTTCGTATTCATGTCCATGCTCAAGTTCCGATGACATGAACACATGCCAGCCGGTCGAACTGTGCACTATGCATGGCAGCGGTATCGTGACATGGTGTCCTTTCCATGTGGTAATGTGCCATCCGTAGCCGTCAGAGGTATGGCCGAAAAGGATTTCCGCCACGTCCACGTCATGCCCTGTCTGTTCTACGTCATTCCGGGCTTGACCAGGAATCTCCCGACAAACCACCAGCAACAGTATCAGCAATATGACCTTCCACCACCTCATAGTTCTGCACACACCGTTACCTTGTTAAACGCAATCTCCACGAAACCGGAAGCGATGTCCACATTCTCCTCCACACCATTGCTCATGAACACAATCCTGCCCTCCTCCAGCGACGAGATGAGCGGCGCGTGGTCCTTCAGGACCATGAAGCGCCCCTTCGTGCCGGGCAAAGAGACCTTGCACACCATCTTTTCAAGTATCGTGCGCTCAGGAGAGTAGATTATGAGGAGTATGCTATCCATCTGTTAGTTCCCTACAACTGCTGCGAGCATTTCCTCGCCTTTCCTGATAGCCTCTTCAATTGTTCCGACGTTCAGGAAAGCCTGCTCAGGGATGTCATCGACCTCACCGTTCAGGATCATCTTGAAGCCATGTATAGTATCCTCAATAGACACCATTACGCCAGGTACACCTGTGAACTGCTCCGCCACTGCGAACGGCTGCGACAGGAACCTCTGCACCTTTCGCGCACGGTTCACGGTCAGCCTGTCTTCGTCAGAAAGTTCGTCCATTCCGAGGATTGAGATAATGTCCTGAAGTTCCTTGTTTTTCTGGAGAATCTGCTTTACTCTCTGGGCTGTATTATAATGGTCTTGACCGACTATGTTCGGATCCAAGATTCTCGAAGTTGACTCCAGAGGATCCACAGCCGGATATATTCCAAGTTCTGCAATCTTACGGCTGAGCACTGTCGTAGCATCAAGATGGCTGAATGTAGTAGCAGGAGCCGGGTCTGTAAGATCATCTGCAGGCACATAAACGGCCTGAACCGATGTGATCGAACCATTCTTGGTCGATGTGATGCGCTCCTGCATCTGACCCATTTCAGTGGCAAGGGTAGGCTGATATCCTACAGCTGAAGGCATGCGGCCCAGAAGGGCTGAGACCTCGGATCCAGCCTGTGTGAAACGGAAGATATTGTCTATGAAGAAAAGGATATCCTTAGGGCCACCAGCATCCTTGCTGTCACGGAACGACTCGGCAAGCGTAAGGCCCGAAAGAGCTACGGAAGAGCGGGCTCCAGGAGGCTCATTCATCTGGCCGAAGACCATCGCTACCTGTGATTTCTCCAGTTCGTTATAATCCACCTTGGACAGGTCCCAATGGCCCTGTTCCATGCCTTTGAGGAACTCCTCACCATATCTGATTACTCCGGATTCGATCATCTCGCGAAGCAGGTCATTACCCTCACGAGTACGCTCACCCACTCCGGCAAACACTGAGAATCCGTTATGTTTCTTTGCAATATTGTTGATCAGCTCCTTGATAAGCACTGTCTTACCGACACCTGCTCCTCCGAAGAGTCCGATCTTTCCACCCTTGAGATAAGGCTCCAAAAGGTCGATCACCTTGATTCCGGTAAAAAGCACTTCCTGAGATGTTGCCAGGTCCTCGAACTTAGGAGGCTCTCTGTGAATCGGGAATGCACCCTCACGGTCAAGTTCCTTCATACCATCGATGGTATCGCCTACAACGTTCATCACGCGACCACGAATCTGCGCTCCCACAGGCATTGTGATAGGCGAGCCGGTACACTCCACAGGCATGCCCCTCTGGAGACCATCTGTGCTGTCCATAGCCACAGTACGGACAGTATCCTCACCAATATGCTGCTGAACCTCGACGAAAAGAGTCCTGCCGTCAGCGCGAAGAATCTTTAGGGCTTCATGGATAGCCGGTAGTTGCTCGGATCCGGCTGTTTCGAAATGGACATCGACCACAGGGCCGATGATCTGAGATATATTACCTTTGAGTCCTGACATGTCGACACATTTTTCCAAAGATAGTAAAATATCTCAAAATCCCAAACTCAGGGGGCTCCGAGCATGGTCTATTGGCCGTTGACGGCAGCCTTTTTCTCCTTCTGAAACTTCATATCGATAAGGTAATCAACAGAGTATCTTCCAGGTCCAGTAATGTAAAGGATAATGAAGAGAACCATATAGATAAACGAGAGTTCACCAGCCGGAAACATGCCGTCATGAATGTCAAAGAACGCTACCGACATAGCTGCAATCATCGGAATCACCGTAATTCTCACCAGAAGTCCAACTATAAGGAACAGAGAGCATGCAAACTCACAGAATATGCTGACCATCAATGTCATATAGCTACCGAAGCCAAGGACGCTTGGGTATGTATACGAGAGCTCGTTAAAGTTGATCATCTTATCAATTCCATGCGAAAAGAAGAGGATACCAAAGAAGACTCGCAGTGCAAGTATGAGCAGAGAGATGACTCTATCTCTGCAATACTGGGGAAATAGAAAATTATAAAACATAGCAGTTCGTTTTTATTTAACAAACTACTATTCAAAATACAGTCCAAATCCTATCATGTATCACTTGCAGCCATCTCGCAGAGATGATTCCGTCTGGCAGCCATCTCACTGTCAATCAGTACTTTACCCAACCACACCGCCACACACCGCCACGCACAAAAGTCACGAAGTGACCGGCCCGGGTATCGTGAAGGCGCATCAGCGCCGTGCCACTCGCGTCAGCGAGACTTTCTGTGAAAGTCGAAGCAGCGATGGCACCCGAACCGAACAAAGTGAGTGTTCGGCATTCCCCTGAAAGGGAATGTCACGCAGTGACAGGGGTTGAGACAATGCCACTTTCAAAAACAAAAGCCCTCAGGACGTCAGTCCTAAGGGCTTTGTATAAGAAAGTGGCAGCTACCTACTCTCCCACCTGGTGGGGCAGTACCATCGGCGATGGTGAGCTTAACTTCTCTGTTCGGAATGGGAAGAGGTGGATCCTCACCGC
>JAFYRK010000026.1 GCA_017559545.1 Bacteroidales bacterium | reverse complement strand
GACAGGATAACTCAGGTCGAGTATGTGGATCAGAATCCGATAGGAAAGAGTTCTCGTTCAAATGCCGTGACATACCTCAAGGTATATGATGACATCAGAAAACTCCTTTCCGATCAGCAGTACGCCAAACTTAACGGCTATACGCCTTCGCACTTCTCGTTCAATATAGATGGAGGAAGATGTCCTGAATGTCAGGGAGAAGGATTCGTGAAGATCGGAATGCAGTTTATGGCTGACGTTTCGATGGTCTGCGAATCCTGCGGAGGAAAGCGATTCAAACCAGATATCCTTGAAGTAAGATACAAGGGCCTGAACATAGACGATATCCTTAATATGAGCGTTGAGGAGGCGATCACCTTCTTCGCTGCGCAGGAAGATCCGGTTGCTGTCCGCATTGCTGAAAGGCTCCAGCCTCTGGTGGATGTAGGACTTTCATACATCAAGCTTGGACAGAGCAGCAGCACACTCTCGGGAGGAGAGAGCCAGCGAATCAAACTGGCGTACTTCCTCTCTATGACCGACACCGGCACAAAATCGAAGCCTCAGAGGATTCTGTTCATCTTTGACGAGCCTACTACAGGTCTGCATTTCTACGATGTGGAGAAACTGCTCAAGTCTTTTGACGCATTGTTGGCTAAAGGACATTCAATCGTTGTCGTGGAACACAATCTTGATGTAATAAAGGCGGCTGACTGGGTAATCGACCTCGGTCCTGAAGCCGGAGACGGCGGTGGCGGACTTGTATATGCCGGCACTCCGGAGCATATCAAGGAATGTCCGGAGTCTCATACAGCAAAATATTTATAACGGAAGGTTCACTTCTATGATGAACAGGACTCCGTCGTTTATCGGCTCTCCTGCAAGCATAGTGATGAGACCTCTTCCCGGTCCAGTTAAGGTGAGGACGGCCCCGTGGCCGTCTTCATCTATTTCATAGTCATAGATTCCGGTCTCTTTGTCGAATTCCATATAATCTTCACCGACATCAAAAGGGGCATTCTTGGGTGAAAACTCACACCAGATATGTACCTTGTCTCCTATATCGCCGCGTATGTAGTTCTGGGGATATGCCTTGAACCATACGGGACCCTGGTCTGCAAGGTTGCTCTTGTCCACTCTCCACCCTTCATCCGAGAGACCGTCGTTTTCCGGCCTGACTGTAATCCTGTAGTGACAGTTGCGCTCCACATTCAGATCATTCAGACTGTCTCCGAGGTAGAACCTGTATATCAGTCCTTTTCCGAAGGAATATTTTTCATCGGACATATAATCCAGTTCCAACTCTATATATGAGCACACTCTGCTTCTGTAGTCGTCCTCATCAAAGACCTTGTCCTTGTCTGTACTGATGCTTTCAGAGAAGAGTCCCTGCATATTCTCCAGCATATAAAGGTGGATTTCTCCGCTTTTTCCGTCTGATAATGTTCTGTTGAGGGCCGCGGTCTCGTTTTCAGTGCGGCAGAAGCCGGACGCAAAGCAGTCGTCTTCGCTCCTTGCTTTGCTCGGCTTGAATACCTGGACTGACTTCGGACAATTGCCTATGCGTACTGTCCTTACATTCATATCTACGTCATCCGATAAGGCGCTTCTGTCCATCCTTATGCTTATCTTGGACATAAGGCGTACCGGCTTCAGGATGATGGTAACTTCTTCTCCGGCTTTGATGCCGTCTGCCGAGGCATACATAGGAATACCCTCACGATATTCATCCGGATAGGCCATATGATATCTTATTTCGTCAAGTTCTCCGATCTCGTCTGCATAAACGCGGTAGCCGAAATTCAGGCAGGCCCTGAAACTGTATGTGCGTCCTTTTACGAGCTTTAGTCTGATGCCGGTGTCGGCTGAGGGCTGCCATATGCATTCCTCCGCCTTCCCGTCCTCGTCAAAGACCATAAGGCTTATGTCTGTTATCCGTTCCTCGTCAGGATCAAGTGCCTTTACATCATAATGACGTTCCTCGAATCTTATGCAGTATTCGCCTATGACCTCGTTCTTTTGACATCCTGTGCATAGCGCAAGCATCAGAATGATACAGTATAGTCTTCCTTTTCTCTCCATCCCTCTATCTCGTATTTTATGACTGCTTCCTTGAATGAAACAGGTATGTCCGGGTCTTTCGAACCTTTTGCAGTGATCGTCACATCATATATGTATGAACAGTTTCGTGATATCCCTGGAGCAGGACTGTTCCTGTTTATGTCGATCGGCCAGTACCAGAGTTCTCCCTGAATCCGTCCCTCGATGACGAGTCTTGTGAATGGAGTCCCGGGACTTTCTGTTTCGCTGTTGTTCGGGTATGCCAAAAGGCGGATATAGGGATATTTGACTTCCTTGTCGATATCATATTCCATATCCTGGCATATTATGTCCGGTTCATTGAACTGTTCAAGATCGTGTTCCGACAGTCTTCCGCTGTTGATCACTCTTTCCGGCATCACGCTTCCGTCTGCGCATATGCTGCAACTGGCATTGACATTGGTGAGGTATACCTTGATGTCAGTAATCTTCTCGCCGTCATATGGCTTCCCTCTGAAATCGCAGCTTATGGAATTGAGGACAACTTCTCCTGAAAGGCGTTTCAGTTTGAGGGTCTGACCTTTGCTGCCGGCATCACATCTCAGATGTCCTGTCATAAGCGGAGTTCCTCTTTTTTCGCGTTCCAGATCTGCCTTTATGTCGTAAAGCCCGGAAAGTGAACCGATCGGTCTCCATTTTTCCGGCCCGAATGTCGCGTTTGCACATCCGAAGAATACTTTCTTTCCGCTCATTGATCCGGTATCAAAGATATCAGATGAGACATCCTCGAACCTCTGCCAGCAGTCCAGTCTCTGCATCATATCGTCATTGAATACAAGAATGTCCAGAGTTTCGATTCCGGTCTGCGCTTCCGAGAGGACTGCCGTCTTCACGGCGACTCCAGTCGCCGCGAAGACGCCGTCCGCAGGAAGCGCGGGTATGCACCCGTGCAATACCGGGACAAGTGTGATAGTAACAAGAACTTCCCACACGGGAAAATAGAAAAGTGAATGTGTAGAACCAGAATTAAGTTTAGTAACTTTTGCAAGCTTATAGACATCCCGGTATATTTCCAAAATTCTCCCCATATCAGAAAACGTATTTCAGTCTGATTTCTATGCATTCCGCTGGCGGATATGACTCCGACAACCCTCTGAATATATCCATATTGTATTTGATGCTGAGTCCAAGCCCCTTCCATAGTTCTGCCATATAGCCAATTCCTGTATAGCAGTCCAAGCCGCTGTAACTGCCGTGTGATATTCCGGCCGTAATGAACACTCCCTTGAATGGTTCCCTGATCCAGCAGTTCAGTCCTGACTTTTCCTTGTGCCAGTCCCTGATTGCAGGAAGACCATCGTCATTGTCTGCAAATTCCTTGTTGTGCTCCTCCTCGGTTTCACTCATACGCTTCCCCGGCTCTATACAGAGCGCCGCTTCCGCGTATGCGCTCAACTTCTGCGAAAAGGAATATTCCACATCGATGCAGATGCTTTTTCTGAAGGCGGATATGATATCGATACCGACTCCTAGTCCATTCTCTTGGGCATTGCACCAAGAAAACAGCGATACGATACATATCAGGACCAACAGCAATCGTTTCATCTTTTTTCCGCAAAACTATGCTGGCTTCTGCGATGTATTGCTCGATTTAAAAAAAGATTCATCAGATTTTTCTTTTTCTTTAAATCGTGTGATAAATCTTTAACACTTTAAAATTTATTTTTAACAAAATAAAGGATGTGGCTCTACGCTTTTAATGGGAATTTTCATAAATTCGCAAATGATAAATGTATCTTGAAATGAAGAATATCTGTGCGTTGACGATGGTGAGGAACGATGAGTTCTTCCTGAAGCGTTGGGTCGATTACTATTCTGCTCAGCTCGGTCCTGCCAATCTTTATGTATATTTTGATGGTGAGGACCAGGTTGTTCCTGACTTTTGCGCCGGCATCAATGTCTGTGTCAGGCCGAGAACGCCAGGACAGGTGGCAGCGGCTGACAGAGGAAGAATAGATTTCCTTTCTGGCCAGGCTGCGGATCTGCTGAAAAGATATGATATGGTGATAGGAACAGATGTGGATGAGTTCCTTGTTGTAGATCCTACATTGGGGATATCTCTTGTGGAGTATCTTTCATCCCTGTCTCCGCGCACCTCATATTCCGGTCTTGGAGTGGATGTCGGACAGCATCTCGATAGAGAAGGCGAAATCAGGGATGATGCGCCTTTCCTCGAGCAGCGAAGATATGCGCAGCTGTCTACAAGATACAGCAAATCCACAGTGATTACAAAGCCAGTTCAGTGGGGATCCGGCTTCCATAGAGTAAGAAATACAAATTTCCATATCCAGAAGGATCTGTACCTCTTCCATTTCGGATGCATAGATATGAAGAGGCTTGAGGCCAAGTTCTCTGATCCTGACAAGGTCGCTACAGGATGGTCCCGTCATTTGAGGAAGAGAGCAAAGACCATCTTCAACGTCACCGAAGGAAAGATACGCAAGTGGGAACTATGGGTGAAACTTGCGCGTGTGATTCAAAACACAGTGCGCCCTCCATATGCCTGGAACAAGCCTGCAATGTTCAATCTCAAGGTAATTGTGAGAATCCCTGACTGTTTCAGTAAAACGATATGATGATATGAGTGAAGTAAAGATGCCGATAGATGTGGTGATCTCCTGGGTTGATGGAGAAGATCCCGTGCATAAGGCGAAGCGCCGTAGTTTCAGCAAGGCGGGGGAGTTGAAGAAGGATGATGTGGCAGGTGCTGCGAGATATCGTTCGACAGGTGAGATATTCTATTGCATTGCCTCCATACTCAGGTTTGCACCTTGGGTGAACAAGATCTTCATTGTTACAGATAATCAGAACCCGCACGTTGAGGAATTCCTTCACCGCAACTTCCCGGACAACAGGATTCCGATTGAGATTGTAGATCATAAGGTGATCTTCCAGGGCTATGAACAATATCTGCCGACCTTCAATTCATTGGCGATCTGCACAATGCTTTGGAGGATACCTGGCTTGAGTGACCGTTTCCTATACTTCAATGATGACGTGTTCCTTACAGCACCTGCGACAGGGGAGACGTGGTTTGAAGGGGAAGACACGATAATATATGCTGACCGTTTTCCAGCGAGATGGGCGCAGTTCCTCCGTTGGTGCAAACATCTGGGACGCAAGCACAAGAAGTTCGGTCACAAGGATCCGATGCTTAATTCTGCAGGAATTTTGAAGTCAGGGCATTTCTATCTTTTCCCTCACGCACCGGTACCTATGCGCCGCGACTGGTATGAGAAGTTCTATGCAGAGCATCCGGACATTCTTGACCATAACATCAGACACAGATTCAGGGATCCGTCTCAGTACAGTGCTCCTACATTGTTCTATGTAAGCGCCCATCGTTCAGGTAATCTCCTTGTACATTCTCCAAAGAATACGACGCTTTTCCTGAAGCCTTCGGTAGACAAGGCCGGCGGTTATATGGCACGCAAACTGGCAGAAGCAGATTCCAACAAGGAAATGATCTTCGGTTGCGTCAATTCACTGGGAGAGACAACCATAGAGGAACAGCAGATGTTCCATCAGTGGATATCGAAACTGCTCGACATTGAAATATGATCATAAAAAAAGCCTGACTGCAAAGTCAGGCTTTTCTGTATAGTATCGATGCTTATGCACCGAAGTTGTCGTAAAGAATGTTCTCTGGTGGTACTCCGAGTGAGTCGAGGAGGTTTACAACCGCGCCGACCATCATAGGAGGTCCACACATAAGGTAGAGTGCATCCTCTGGTGCCTCGTGCTGCTTGAGGTAAGTCTCGAACATTACGTTGTGTACGAAACCAGCTACATAAGGTACGCCAGCTGCATCTGCCTCTGGATCCGGTCTGTCAAGCGCAAGGTTGAACTTGAAGTTAGGGAACTCCTTCTCGATTGCGTGGTAGTCATCAAGGTAGAACGCCTCCTTGAGTGCACGTGCTCCATAGAAGAAGTTAACCTTGCGGTCAGTCTTCTCAGTATGGAAGAGATGCATAATGTGGCTACGCATAGGTGCCATACCTGCACCACCACCGACGAAGATGAGCTCCTGGTCTGCTGGGAGATCCTTTGGAAGGAAGAACTCACCGTAAGGACCAGACATTGTGATCTTGTCACCTGGCTTGAGAGAGTAGATGTATGAAGAACAGATACCAGGGTTTACATCAACCCACTTGCCG
>JAFYRK010000025.1 GCA_017559545.1 Bacteroidales bacterium | reverse complement strand
ATGACCGAGCCATCCACAACATATAGAGGAGACCCGTTGCCACGCAGGGAATTCACGCCCCTTATATTTACCACAGGAGCCGTCTGCGAGCCTCCGTCAAGCGAAGACACACGCACTCCAGCTACCTCTCCCCGCAGCATAGAGGCCACAGAGGAGGCCGTCATCGCCTTAGTCGTCAGAGAGTCTGTGACCACCTTAGCTTCAAGTTGCCAGAAAGAAAACACCGGCATACAGACGCAAACGATCAGTCTGGATAGTCTTTTCATCATTGTTATTTCCTTTTCAATGTAGTTGTAATGCACGCCTTTGCACCTGCAGGAATATCCACTTCATACCCGCAGATATAAATACCCGCAACCGGATCTTCCAGATGCTTCAGAACGCTTTCATAATCTTGCGGATCGGAAGACCAGACCTTATATGAGACATCGGCTCCCGTCACCTGTAGAAGCATGGTTACATCCTTCTTCCTCAAAAGGATGCCTTCTTCGGTCACTTCAGGCTCCGCTTCCGAAACCATTGTCCACCTTACATGCGCCGGTCCTTCCGCTCCGGCTTCCAGATCATCAGTAACCTCCAGATACTCTTCTGAACATATTGATGCTGTCCTGACCGCTTTCTTCAGGTCATCCCCAAACAGCCCGGTAAGGTCGAAAGAAGCCCCCATACGGTCCGGAAGATTGAGAGTCTCAAGCATCGGCACGACATAATCCACATTATGCTCCTTGTCATTGACGGTGAGGGTATTATGCTGGCGACAGTTGAGTCTGAACAGTCTCCAGCGAAGCGAATTCTGGGATCGGTCAGCCAGACTTCCTCCAAGTTCCTTTATACCGTTCTCCACACGCTCATACGCCTGACGGTTTATATCGGCCGCCCAGCGCACACCATATGCTTCGAATACAAAAGATCCTGCATCCATATGACCATGAAGATAACCTGCATTGCCTCCTTTGACAGCAAGATACAGATCCTTGTTGCCGAATCCGGTACGGCACATTATCATAGGGACGTTTCCTCGTCCTGCGAAGACGCCGGATTTTGGCTTCGGAATGACAAAATCCCCCATCTGTACACCATATTTGATAGCAAGAGGGATAAAGCCGGGATGGCTATTATTCTCATATTTCTCTGTCGTATTCAACGATGTGCGCTCATGATAGAGTAGAGAATAATCCTTTGTCTTGTAAGCAAAATACCACATAGGGATATTAGCTGGAGCACCAGTGGAATTATCAGCGAAATTGAATTGCCTTCCTGTATTTCCACGCGCATAAACCTTGAAGCGTCCTGTATCCATAAAGCCCGCAGCTGAGCTAAGTCCGAAGTCAGTGCCTAGGCAATCTTCCATTACCGCGAGCATCAGAACCTGATACACTGTACCGAATCCCCAATAGGTCGGACCTTCCGGATAAGCGCCGTCAGGTCCATAAATACCCTCAATGGCAGGACGGTTTGTCACTACGGCATCATCTATGACTGTACGGGAAAGTTCCGGATAATGCTCATATATCGCAAGAGCTGCACACACAAGACCGGCATTGCACACCTGATTCCAGTTTCCTATACGTCCATAGAACCATGTCTCATCCTCCAGACGCGATGCATCAAGGGCCTTTTCCTTCAACGCGCGCACAACGTTATCCTTTGTCTGCTGCGAAAGGAAAGGATAAAGCCAGTCATAACCTATGGCTACTGCAGCTGACATTTCCGCGACATCAAGGAAATGTCTCGGGTTCCACGTCTCGAATGCGCACACTGTGTTGAGGTCGGACTCAGCATGCTCGAGATACTTTTTCTTCCCGGTCATCCTGTAGGCATATGCTGCTGAAAGTATGCGTCCTGATGCCTTGCGGCATATGGGGAGAAGACGCTTTCCGCTGGCATCAAGTTCAAACTTCAAAGGCTCCTTCTCCAGACCGGCCTTATCGGCTACAGCCATGGCCTTCTCATGAAGGAGATAGGTGAGCTCGTTTCCGCTGCCTCGGATGATTCCCTTCAGATCCTTGAAACTTTTATCTGTAAACAGAAGACGGGGATGATTATCTTCGGTAAGACGTGAAAAATCGGCTTGTGTCTGCGCTGCAGCATGGCCGCACAGACACAAGACTCCTAACAGAATTATGAAAAAACGCTTCATCTGAAAATGTCTTATTGATTCCCGGACTCACCGGAAACGGAAGGGACCTCTGCCCTTTCCATGATAAAGACAGGACTATCCCACACAGGGAGTCCTTTAAAATTCATTGAACCTCCTTTGACGCTCCATTTCTCAAGTTCACAGATACGTCCGGTAACAGGTTCCACCCAGACAGGGTCCTTGAGCGCTAGACCTGACACGGTCAGATCTAGCTTTTCCTGTGATATGGAATCAGACGGGATCTCGCCTTTCTGCCACACCAGGACACCGACTCTGCACCCGTCTTTAGACACAGCCAGCACACTCAGAGATTTTTTGGATGGAGTCTTATAAGCCAATTCCCCATCTGCCTTCATCTGAGGTGTCAGCAGGCTTGCCATATGCGACACAGCATAATAAGCAGGGCGTGCCCAGACAACCTCTCCGTTAAGATTGGTATGCAGAAGTCCCTTGTAGTTAACGGTATGTCTGTACTTCACATCAACCATAGTGAAGATATTGGACGGGATTCCAAGACGAAAGTCCGTAGCCATCCTGCGCAGATACCACTTGGCCTGACTGTATTCTGTCCACTCATACTTGCTCAGGGCAAATGCATATTGAAGACAGGCAGGACATCCGTTCTCTCCTTGAAGCATCTTTATATCCTTTGAATAGGAATGGATCAGACCTGTCAGGACCTTTATTGAGTCCACTGTCACGTCCGGATCCTTTTCATAAGGATGGAAAGTGGCATAATCCATCAGATGGAGTTTACCGGCAGCCTTGATGTCTTCCAGTACATTTCTGGTAAAATTGGTGTGAGTTCCGGCTAGAGCAAGTCCGGCGATGCGGACCTCCGGATCATGCTTTCTGATAAGCTCTGCCGTACGGATGAAAAGGTTTGCATATTTGCGTGCCTTTTCCGGGTCCTTACCACCATTGGGCTCGTTCCATATCTCATACATAGTGACCTTTCCCTTATAACGGGTCACCACTTCACGGACGTAATTAAGCCAACCTTGCATGGTGTCTTCATCATCGAAGATTGCGGCATTAAGGTCCACTTCCCCATTGGCATATATCGGGTTGGCATATCCAAGGCTAATCCAAGGGCATACTCCCTGGGCAAGTACTCCGTCCACCATCTCGTCAATCCACGCAAAGTCATACACTCCACGCACCTTCTCCGTCTTTGCCCATCCGCTCTGCATGCGGGCATAGCCGGCACCGGTTCCTCCGATCCAGTCCTTGTACTCGGAGAATACGGTAAAATCACGGTCCACTGTCTCGCATCCGACAGACCAGAGGGAATGTCCTTCACCATTGTGTCTGACCACCTCGACTTTTCCGATCTGTTTAAGCGGAGCAGGTGCGGCATTGAGCTTCTCCCAGCACACCGAGGTCAATTTCTGACCATGCGCTGCCCCTGTAAGCAGGAGCAGCGCGGCCAGTAATATTAGGGTTCTTTTCAT
>JAFYRK010000105.1 GCA_017559545.1 Bacteroidales bacterium | reverse complement strand
TGCGTCCGGCTCCTGCCGCGCCCTAACGGGCTTGCCTCCTCGCGGTTCCAGAAGATTTCTGTCACGTGCTACGCACGCGCCAAAAATCTTCCTCCACCGCCGAGGTCAAGAGTGCTGACGGACGCTTCCGCGTCGGTGCTGCTATCACCGCCGTGCTCCGCCCGGAGGTTCTGCCGGCGGATGTGTATTTATAGAATAGATGTGTTTACGACGACCTTCTCAAGCCGTTCCAAGCCACCTCTGTGGTTAAGACTTCCCACTATATAAAACCTCCCTTACTCTATAATTCTGCACAATATGGTATTATCTCAGGTAAGTTTTACATTCGCCAAAAGTCCGATACACTATGCCACTATACACACCAAACATACGATTCAGCGACTGCTGGGGCTCGATGGGAAACATTTCATTTTATCATCGAGAAGGCAAATGCTACTGGAAGACCAAACCGACCACAATTTTCAGGAACACATTAGCACAGTCATACAATTCAGGACTGCATCGCAGAGCTCTCGATGCCTGGCGTGGACTTGACCACGATGAACAGCTGGAATGGAATGCAATAGCCAAAGGCGTTCCCTCAAGAAGACCACCACACAATCCAAAGGCATACATCAGCGGTTACAATCTTTTTGTCAGTGCCTATCACGGATTTGCCCAACTGGGTGATGAACACACTCCGGAGCCAACCCCATTCACCTCATTCCCTCAATTCTCGATCACCTTTGACTCGGCCATCGTAATTGAGGACAAGGATCTGCTGCTGACTTTCAACACAACAACTGATCATCGCTTCCGTATAGCTGCCAAGATCCAGCTGACCTTTCCCGGAGGAGGAATCCGTCCAGGCTTGATGAGATCCTTCTTGTCAGTACCAATACAAGACAATCAGGAACTCGTCGCCTTTCTTATACCCAACTACAAAGAAACCTGGCACCTCGACCTCACAGAGTATCGGGCACAAATCAGATACTTCCTTATCGACTCCCACACAGGATATCGCACCCACTGGAAACAGATTTCTGTAGGATTCCACGTGTAAATCTGCGAAAGTTCTGCAGGAATTTGGATTGTATAGGCGGAATATTACATTTGCCTCTGTAATTGAGTGAAATGTAATACCTTATAATATGATCGTCAAACCCTCCATCGCATTCAGTGACTTTGCCGGATCCGCAAAGGATGTTACTGCCAGGAATGTCAAGGGCAGAAATATCCTGTCAAGCAAAGCCCAACATTCAAAGGTCGTAACTCCGGCACAAGCTGTCTCCCGTAACCGCCTATCGAAAATCTCCCGAACATACAAGAAACTTACTTCTGTTCAGATGAACGGATGGGCAACTCTCGCTGAGCACATGAAAGGTATCTCTACTTTTGGAGCTCCTGCGGAACTTACTCCTCATAACGCATTTGTCCGAATCAACACAAATCGCGCTATGGTTGGTATGCCGTTGCTCGAAGATGCTCCCGTCTACAAGGCTGATGTTCCTGAAGTGGAATATGAGGATTTCTGGATCACTCCAGAGAGAATCGTCTTTATGAATGTTCAGCAGCCTTCTGATAATCATTTCCTCGTTGTGAAGATGTCGCCAGCTCAGAGTCCAGGAGTGACAAACGGCTGGAGCAAGACTGTTATCGTGGCTCCAGGCGTTGATGTTGAGTATGGTGATGTGGATCTTACCGAAAGATATACCAACGTAAAAGGATTCGAGTTGGAAGCTGGCAAAAAGTATTTCTGTGAGTTCTGGTGGCTGGATAGCACAACTGGTTTTACCGGTGAAAGCATGTGGGTTTCCGCTATCTGTAAGGAAACTTCTGTAGGCTATGACGCTCCGTATGTGCCAAGAACAATCATTGAGGTTGAAGAAGCATACGATGACTTCACACGCACTTATATCGGTAATATGGAAGTCGGTTTGGTTAAGGGCTCTGCTCTTGCGAACGGAAACTTCATATACGAGTGGAGAAATACCAGGGTGAATATGTATGTGGAGCGTGACAACTGGCCTCCTGGTCTTTTCCCTTGCGAAATGGCCTTTATGGGTCGAGGAACTAAACTGGATCCAAGGTCAATCAATCTCGTTTCCGTGTCTGTGGAAAGGTATTCCGAAGGTACAAGAATGCATGTCAATGTGCCGTCAAGTCGTACAGAGCATTATTACGAGGTGTTTGATTCCTGTGCAGTAACCGAATAAAAGAAAGTAAACTATGATGATTTCAACTGGAAATAACTTTGGAGCAGGACATATCGAGTTCAAGGAACTCGTAAGCGAAAATATGGTTATTCTTAACGGTAGGTTTTCGTTCGATTATACCTCGGAAGAGTACGTCAATGCAAAAGTCCTTGAGATTTATGTTCCTGAGCTTCCGATGAAAAGAAGTCTTGAAACTGCCGTCTTTATGCTTTTTGATAACGAATTTGGCAGAATGGGAACGATTGTCAAGTCCTGGATCAAGAATAAAACAACTATCTGCCTTGAGAAGTACGCTGTAAATGACAGATTCGGTAACCGTGAGTTTTGGTTCACATGTGCGTATTTGCCAATGGGACAGCGTAACACTTTTGAGGTGGAAGGTCAGGTAGACTTGATCCTTGAGAATATGCCTTGGAGTCAGCGTGAGGAATACGCATGTGCCGTTGACCGTGAGAAGTGGGCTTATATCTGCTTTGTGGTAGAAGGCTTTTATAAATCCGAGGCTAATGTACCTTATACGATTGACCTTACCAATTTCCCGGCAGATATCGTTGCTAATGTGCCTTATGTAGTGCAGACCACTAATAAATCTGGCTGGGGCTCTCACATCGTGGACTGCACGATTTCAGACGGAAAGTTCAACAACCCCGGAAACTCTGAGCAACTGTTGAAAGACGCTTCCTCAAGTTTTGTTAAAGCCTTTATCGTTAAGTAGCTATGCCAAAGATGTCCCATATAGAGATTACGCGTCTGCAGGGAGGACTTGCTATAGCTAGCTTCAGCTTTGGAGTCCTCATTGCGATGGTGTGTCTGTTCTGGATCGAGCCGCTTGGAGAGATTACGTATTCGGCAATCTCGATTGTGAGCGAGCTTCTGGTACTCTGCGGTGCGATACTGGGCGTCAAGGCATCCTATGACATCAAGTTCCACAAGTTTGAAGCAGAGCTTCTGAAGAAAGCTGACAAATAAACCTAACCTATGAAAAACTTTATTACCCTCGTTCTTTTCTCTGCTTTGTGTGTAGCCTGTGCGACTGCCCGCCAGGCTGCACCGTCA
>JAFYRK010000104.1 GCA_017559545.1 Bacteroidales bacterium | reverse complement strand
GCTTATGGTCACGAGTTTCTGACCTTTGGTGACGTCCAGCAGGGCCTGATACTGAAGAGACTTGGCTTCTGTATCATTTGCATATATGTCTACTCCTACGATATCGACACAATCATTGCCTGGATACCACTCGAAGTTTCTGTCTTCGTGACCGGCCGCAACATCCACTGTCCATACCCATATGAGGTTATCCAATCCGTATACATTCACCAGCTGATCATAAAGAAGCTTCCAGAGCTGCTTGCAAGGTTCCGGACCGTGTTTTCCCCACCAGAACCACGCACCAGACCCTCCTCCTTCATAAAGACCGTAGTTTCCGGCAGCTTCGTGGAGCGGACGCCATATTACCGGAATCCCCTCATCCTCCAGAAGCTGGAGATAGCCAGCCACCTCTTCTATATCCTTCATTATGAAGTCATTCTGCCAGGTTCCCGGCTTCAGGGCCTCCCTGATGTCAAACGAAGTCTTCTCCGTATAGAATGCATATCCGTTGAAATCACCGTCATCAACGCCGGCCTTCCAGGCTGCCTCGCTATTTGGAACGTTCCAATGCCACATATAGCTGACGAGTCCGTTCGCTTCCCACTGCTCCTTTGCTGCCGAAATGTCGTTGTAATTCTGCTCCCAGGACCATCCTTCAGGAGTCGGAGAATACTGGAGGAATATGAAATCATATCCGGCAAGGGCCGGCTGTCTTCCTACCTTGGAATAGATGAAGTCGACAAAATCGTTCTTGTTGGATTGGCTTGACTGGGCACCTGAGAGGGTCTTCTTTCCGCTGTTCTCAAGCAGGAAATTATAAACATTCACCGCTTGCGGAGATGCATTCGGATTGGTCAGCGTCTTGACTGGATCCAGAGTCGAAGGCACATATGGCTCGACGTATTTCATTGTGAAGCTGATGGCGATGCCGGCAGCATCTGTCTGATTGGTCTTGAAACCGGAAACCGTACCGTCAGGGACATTGACCACGTAAGTCTTTCCCGAACCATCTTCAAGTCCTGACAAGGAAATCTTCAATTCAGCATTGTACGCAGAGACTTTGTCAATGACCGCACCCCCGTCAACACTTACTTTCTTCTGCTGCACCGAACTGCATCTGATGTTCTGGTCGAATGTCAGCTTTACCGTGAGTTCACTGCCGGTCAATCCCTGCGCTCCGTCGGCCGGATCGCAGGACACCAGTTTCGGTCCGGCAATCTTCTGCACTACAGGCTCGACCGGCTCCTGACATCCTGCCAGGAGAAGACCAAGACCCAAAATTCCCAATAAAAGTTTCTTCATACTGCTTTCGCCACTTGATTTTGCTCCAATGGGGGCGGTCAGGCCCCCACTGGATAATATAAGGATTAAAGGAGAGTAATCTTTGTACACTTGGTATTGTCACCGTTGAGAACGAATACGCCTCCCCAACCGCCTGCTGCATAAGCAGCATCAAGCATTTCCTGAGTAAGGGTAAGACCGAACTTTCCGCCATTCGCATCAAGATCGAACTCAGTGAACTTACCAGCCTCTGTATCGCCTCCTACCGAGCATACGCTCAAATAAGTCGGTCCCCAGTGGCCTTCCACGATCTGGACCTTCCAAGCAGGATCACCATATGGCTCTACATAGAAGTAGATGGTCTGTCCTGGCTGAGCACCTGCCTGCTGAAGCTCCGCACCTCCGTCAGAAAGTGCATATGGCTGGTTAGCCCAATCATCTGCTATGAGCTCGCCTTCCCAGAGAGTAACCTCCTGAGAAATCTCAGAAGTGAGGGTAAGCTTGGTGAGGGTGTAGTTTGCACCTGTCATCACGAGACCGCCCTCATTAACGAGCATATCGATATCTGCTGC
>JAFYRK010000103.1 GCA_017559545.1 Bacteroidales bacterium | reverse complement strand
GTGGGCTCCGTCCATCTGGGTGTGGTGGAACTGGAATGAGAGTGTCAGATAGTAGCGGAAGAATCTCTTCTTGTACCTGCCCCAGATGATGAACGGATTATTGAAAATACCGCTGTTCATACCTATTGCGCCATCAAGTTCTGTGTCGATGATGGCTGAAGTACCGATGACCATGCTGTCTTCTGACAGATCCCTATCTTGGCTGGTTTCTGCTACCTGTGCGGTATATTTCAAATATTCAGAGTTGAAGTCAGATAGATTGTCGTGGAAGAGGATGTCGCAGGAACTTACTTCTCCTGTCTTGTTCTTCACAATGGTATTGACAGCAATGCTGTCGTACTGAATTAGTTTATCACCGACCGGCAGAAGGTAGAACTCCTTGATAGACGCAGCCGACTTACCGATACACCAGTCAAGAAGCATATTGAACTTCAGTCTTCTGCGTCTGCTGACCTTGACAAGGCGTGTGATGTCTAGAGTCTTGATGAATGTGACCATCGGATCAGGTGCCTTCATCCACATTTCAAATGCGTATGCACGTGTAGTTTCTTGAGGATTGACTTCTTTCATACTTTTCTATTTTTAGCTGCAAAAGTATGAGAAGCCGTCTTCCCTATATAGAACAAATGGGACTTTTAGACAGGTGTAGTAAATAAATCGGAATAAGGAGTTGCAACTTCAAGCAGGGATAGAGGTGTGTATCCGCAAAGCTTTCTGAATTCTCTTATGAGGTGCGACTGGTCGGAATAGCCACATGTATATGCCAAATCTCCTTGGTTGATTTTGCCTTGATGATACTGCATTTGCTTCAAGGCTTTCTGAAAGCGGACAATACGTGCATATTCTTTAGGGTTCATCCCTATGTGCAGATTGAACTCCCGCTCGAATTGTTTTTTACTTAAACAGCAAGTTGAAGACAAGTCTGTCACCAGAGTCTGAGGTGCAGTAAACAGTTGTTCTATAGCCGCATTCATTCGTTTTACCCGATATATGGTGTCGTATGATCTGATTGATAAGCGATTAAGCAACCAGTTTTCGATTAGGTTCACGCAAAGGTTGTTATCCTCACATTCGAACACTTGCACTGCCAATTCGTTCAGCTGTTTATCTTCAACATCGTAGCCTGAAATTTCTTGATTATAGAAAGATGAAGCCGGTGCATTCAGAAACATATTTATCGTATGTGGATGGAACACCACAACAATCATTTCAATGTTGTCATCAGCTTGCAGGTGTGATGAGAAGTTGACCTGACCGCTGATTGTGAGTTTGCTCTGAGTCGTACCCAATTCTGGAATATACAACGGCGTCCGCTTATGGAAGATGATCTGAGGGCACCCTATGGGAAATGTATAAGTATTCGGCATCTGATTGCTGCTGAATACCCAATAGTACCTCACATAAGGTTGTAACAACTTACACGGTTTATAAAAATTGAATGCTTCTTGGATCATATAATTTCACGCCTTGTTCCAATATAATATCCTTCCTGAATTGCTGCAAAAGTAGCTATTATTGCTGCGATTGCAATGGGAATGATGCTCCAGTTGATTGTCGGAACGGCAATGAAAAGCAGGAATCCGGTCAACTTATTGGCTATAGTATGAGGCAAGTAGAATTTTTTGAAGATGATCAATGATGATATCTGATTGACAATCTTGATGATGACGATGATTCCAGCCCAGATCCATAGCCATGAAGGAATCGACATTGTAGGCAGCAATTGGATGGCACAGCAAGCCACGAATGACAAATCTGCTATGCTGTCCAGAACTGAACCAGTTTTGCTTTCTGCCTGTTTTCTCGTTGATTTTTTCAACTACACCATTTGGCGGGTGCTCGTAAATATGTTTACCTGTTGATTATCTGTTTGTGCGAAAATTTAAGTACTTTTGTGCTGAAAATATTCTCTAATAGATAATGAATAATTAGCCAATGAAATATATAGCAACCATTCTATTGGTTTTTATGACAGTTACTCTTGTCATCAGCGGTATTCTTCTATGGAAACGACGAAAGGAGGCGAGTGACTATTCGCGTATAATATGGGCTGTGTTCAGCTGGATCTCGGCATTCTTTACTCTGACATTCATCATGCGTACATGGCAGGAGACCACTACCGCTGACGGAGCGTTCTTCGAGCCGGAACATACTTTTGTTCCGATTCTTATGCAGATGACCTTCTTCTTGTATCCTTTGGAGGTAATCCGTCCGACAATCAGCAGAGCCAAGGTTTATGTACTTCTGTTTACTCCTTTGATACTATTGGTCTCAGTGGGAATGTGTGCCGGTATTGAATATACTACTATATACACTTATGCAGACCTATGGCAGCATATAGGAGAGTTTAATGTGTGGTTTCGCCTCTTGACTCTTACGGTAATGCTGTTCTATTGTTTTTCCCTTTTTTGTGTGCCGTACGACTGGCGCAAGAGCAGTGCAGACAAAAAGTTTATCATGTTCTACTCCTGCGGATTCTGTCTGATTGGATTACTGCATTTCTCCATACAGATGTCTCACGCCTACTGGCTTGTGCTTGCGCATCAGGTAGTGTGGATTACATTCTTCCTTGCTGTAGCTTGGTATGAGTTGAGAGAGCGTCTTCTTGTTCCGCAGACAGTCTTGGAGCAGGTGGAGTCTTGTGATGGTGAATCCACAGATGACAGTCTATGGAAAGCGATCAACCTTTTATTGGATAACAATGACAAGTGGAGAGATCCGAATCTGAGCCTTAGTTCCCTGTCAGAACAGTTGGCATCAAACCGCACCTATGTGGGAGAAGCCTTCAAGCGAAATGCAAGAATGACATTCATCGAGTATCTGACCAAGCGTCGTATTGGCTATGTTATAGATGCTTTACAAGCCAATCCTAATGCCGATATACACGAACTGCTAAACTATGTCGGCTACCGTCAGCGTTCCACTGCTTGGAGAAATTTCCAGAAGATCACAGGAATGACACCAACTGAATATGTCGATAATCTGAAATAGCAAAATCGCCCGTTTTCATCAAAGAAATCGGGCGATTTTCTTGTTTTTGTAAAAATGTAACGGGGGTTTGTAAAATTGCAACATCTGAAATTCCCCCCTTATTCTTGTATCACCGTACCTTTGTAAATTAAATATTATAGTTCGGTATCACTTACTACGAACTATATGACCGTTTATGGACACGGAGATAGAATCGTACGAATGAATAATAAAAAATATAAAGAAATGAAGAAAACATTAGTCTTACTATTGACTTTATCACTTTCAGTAACTATCGTTTTTGCACAGGAAGGGAAGCCTGCACAGAAAGACTCCACTCGTGGTTGGTATGTTGGAGCGCAGGCTGGTATGCCTATGGCCGAGGCAGATTTCAGCTCGTTCGGAGCCGATAAGTTCCGTCCGGGTTGGACGGCAGGCATTCATGCCGGCTACCATTTTACACCGGTATGGTCATTAGAGGTATCTGCTTCGTGGGGGCAGACGTTCCTTGCTGCGCAGAGTTGTTGCTACGAACGCGGTTATTTCCTAGGTGCTGACCACAACAGATACCGCTACACCATTCCGGAAGGTTTGGGGGGCTGGTACTACAACGATTTGAAGAGCCACACCTTCGTTCAGCGTTATGGCTTGCAGGTAAATATGAATATGCTTGGCTTCTTCAACGCTACAAAGAACAGTCGTTGGAGATTGGAAGTATCACCTGCGGTGTCTGCTGTCGGGACAAGCTCCGACCTTATGACAAAGGCGGACAATACGCTCGTTGCCGACAACATCAACAATTGGCATCTTGGCTATGGCGGTCAAGCTCAAGTATCGTATGCGGTTGCCGATAATATGAATATAGGTATATATGGTGGATTTACTCACCTTAGCGGCAAACCTTTGGACGGAATGCCGGCACTGCACTCCACCAATTTTATTATCGATGCAGGCGTTAAGTTCTCTTTTGCTTTTGGTGGCAAGAAGAGAAGCGTAAAGAGTGTTGCCTCAGTTGTGCCGGCTGTTGTTCCTACGGTTGAACAGCCAAAAGAGGAGGTTCAGGAGGTTGTTAATACACCTGAGGAGAAGGCTGATAGTGTTGTTGCAGTTGCAGATACTCCAAAGGAGGTAGTCGAAGTAGATACCCCAAAAGAGGCTGTTGTTGCAGATACGACACAGTTCCCTGTAATCTACTTCTCGTTCAACAGCATCTGGATTGAGCCAAGCGAGAGAGCAAAGGTGAAGGAGATAGCCGATATGATGAAAGCTGACAAGTCTATCCGCATCCGCATTACCGGTTGGGGTGATGATATCGGAGGAGAGGAGGCTAATAAGCGAGTATCACTGCAGCGTGCCGAAGCCGTCAAGCGTGTGCTTGGTCAGTGGCTTATCCCTGCAGAACGCATTGAGACGGTTGGTGCCGGCATCAATCACAATGCAGCAACAGCTCGTGAAGCAAGAAATGCAACTACAATCGATATTTTGGGAAACGACAAATAAGAAAATAATATAAAAATAATAACCGTTATGATTAGAGAATCATTTTACATTTTGACTGCGGCAGTGGCAATGCTTTTTGCCTCTTGCGAGAAGTACGACCACGCCATCAGCGACATCGAGGATCGCCTTGACAAGATTGAGGGAACCTCACTTACAACTATTGACCAGCAGATTATCGCCATCAACTCTTCGATTGATGATTTGAAAGGTGTGGATGCCGAACTTAAAGGCTACATCGAGTCTTTGCAGAGTACTGCTGATGACCTCCAATCGCAGATTGATGCTACCAACGCAGAGATTGAGAATGTGAAGAAGGAGATGGGCAACGAAATTGACGCTGTTGAGCAGAGCCTTCTGAACAAGCTCAACGACCTTAAAACCACACTTGAAGGCGAACTTGCTACTATTAAGGCAAATATTGAAGCTCTCAAGGCAAAGGATGCGGAACTTGAGGGTAAGATTTCCACACTTGAGACATATGTCAACAATCAGTTGCAGGCTACCGAGGATTGGGCAAACGCAACCTTTGCGACCCTCGCTCAATACCAGGAGGTTCAGACTACAATTGCCGGTATCAAGAGTGATATTACGGCAATCAACACAGCAATGGCTGACTTGGAGACCAGAATCAATAACAAGATTGCTACCGACATCAAGGCTGCCATCGACGCACTGCGTGCCGAACTTGGTGCAGATTATGCAGCGAAAATTGAGGCTGCAACCAATGCTGTCACTTCTGCATACACCGATGCTATCGCTACCGCCAAAACCGAAATAGAGGTAGCCTACACCAAGGCTATTGCCGATGCTATTGCTGCCAGCGAAGCCTCAATGAAAGCGTGGGTGAACGATGAGCTTCAAAAAGTATATGCCGAGATATCCGATGTGCAAGCAGATCTGGCTGCTTTGGCAGCTTCGGTTGCTACCGACGAAGAGCTTGCTGCGGTTGTTGCTGCCCAGCAGGATGAACTCAAACAGGCGAAGAGCAATCTCACCGCTGCTTACGAGGCAGCCATTAAGAAGGCTATTGAAGATAACAATGGTGTTATTAATGATACCATTGCTGCCGCCATCACCACAGCAACCAATAACTTGCAGAGCGAAATCAACAGCATCAAGTCGGAGATTACCAAAATCAAAGACCGCCTCGCTGCCCTCGAAGGCAAGGTGGAGAACCTTATCGCCCGCATCCAGAGCATCCGCTTCCTGCCGGAGTATAGCGATGGAAAGGTGGAGCTTACTTCGGATAATGCGCCCGTGACGCTCACCTTCCTCCTCTCGCCTAATGAGGCTGCTCAGGCCATAGCAACGGCTTATGTGAGCAACAAGAGTGTAGTTACTGCCTACCTCTCACTCACACAGCCTCGCACCCGCGCTGTCGATGAACCAACAGCAATCAATGTGACTAAGGTTACCGGCACAGCCAATGGTATGCTCACTGTAGAGGTGAACACAAAGAATCTCCCTGCCGACTATTGGACAACTGCCGAGAATGCAAACCTTTTTATCCGCATCAGCGACGGCAACAACGATGTTATCTCGGAGATGATTCCGACATTCTATACCGTACTTTGTGAACTACCTAAGGGAAGTACATTTCAAACCGTTGTGCACGCTCAGTTGGCCGACGACACCAAAGCCATCAAGTTTATTGCCAACAGCAAGGTGGTAACCGAACATCAGATTGGCACCAGCCCTGCCTATATGCAGTTGAATGGCACCACTCTCGAAATTCACACGGCGGCAAAGGAGTTTATCTTCAACAAAAATTGTAGCGATATGTTTAGCACAATCAATGGTACTACTAAATTTGCCAATATCACCACAATCGACTTCAATGGTTGCATCAACACTTCCAAAGTGACGAAATTGGGATGGATGTTCTATGGTTGCTCGGCTCTCAATTCATTAGATTTGAGCAGTTTCAACACTGCCAATGTGACAGATATGAATCGAATGTTCTTCAGGTGCCATGCTCTCAATTCATTAGATTTGAGCAACTTCAACACCGCCAATGTTACGAATATGGATAGTATGTTCTACCAGTGCAAGGCTCTTAATTCATTAGATTTGAGCAGTTTCAACACTGCCAATGTTACGAATATAAGTAGTATGTTCTACGAGTGCAATGCTCTTAATTCATTAAATTTGAGCAGTTTCAACACCGCCAATGTTACGGATATGAGTTGTATGTTCTGCATGTGCAAGGCTCTCAATTCATTAGATTTGAGCAGTTTCAACACCGCCAATGTTACGAATATGAGTAGTATGTTCTTCATGTGCCAGGCTCTCAATTCATTAGATTTGAGCAGTTTCAACACCGCCAATGTTACGAATATGCATAGTATGTTCGACACGTGCAAGGCTCTTAAGTCATTAAATTTGAGCAGTTTCAACACCGCCAAGGTTGCGAATATGGATTATATGTTCGACACGTGCGAGGCTCTTGAGTCAGTATATTTGAGCAGTTTCGACACCGCCAATGTTACGAATATGGAGGGTATGTTCCGCCAGTGCAAGGCTCTTAAGTCATTAAATTTGAGCAGTTTCGATACCGCTAATGTTACGAATATGAGATATATGTTCTGCACGTGCCAGGCTCTTGAGTCATTGGATATTCGCAACTTTGATATGGGAAAAGTAACCAATAGCGACTATATGTTTTTAAGCGTTGGAACGTTGTATAATTCTAAAACCGGCAACAGGACACACATTAAGGTAACTACGGCATTGAGGTCTGTGTTGGAAAGCATGAGTGTATCTACTGGCGATTATGCGGAGTATTGGATCGTAGATAATTTGCCAGGTTAATCTGCATATCAACACACAAAAATTGGTGCGTGTAGGGAACGATGTAGTTCCTGCACGCACCGATTTGTTTTATTCATACCGCATCATCGTAAGGTGCTCAATTTCGGTACTGTACTCTCAAAATCGACATACACATTTCCCTCGTAGTATTTCGCTTGCCTTCGTAAAAAAACACCACTGAAAATCAATCAGTTAAAAATTAAAAGACCGATTCATAAGAATTGCCCCTTTTTATGTTGGCGATAAGAACCCTGGATTTATCAAGAAGATCAGCTACTCTGAATAATGGTTTGCGAACTTTATCATTTTAAGAAGACCTGTCCCAAAATCAACTCTTCAACAGATAATCCAAATTTAAGTGCAAGTCGAGAGGAATGGAAACTTGTTTACATTTCCGAGGCGCAGCCTTAAATGCCCGTGAAATGGGAATTTAGTATCGTCTTCAAATAAACAGTCTGTTTTTTGGAGACGATGCCGATTTTTACACATTTCTGACGTTATCATGCATCGTCTCCGAAAAAATGGGATATTTCTCCAAGACGATTTAGTGAAATAATCTCACATTACAATACGTGGAGATAAATCCCGATTTACATGCAAGAAGCGGATGGTAATTCATCTTGCTCATAATAATATGAGTAGTCGATACCTTTCATGAATGTCTCTCGGTAATTGAAGAATCTAATGGATATTTTACTTTCTGTGAATGATAATTTTACCCTTTCCTCTTTTTAGCTCCTCTACCAATGTAGAAGGGGAGAGCAAGGGGATTGCTATGTAAATGCTATTTTACGTTGAAATTTTTCAAAATGTTTCTATATTTACGTAATTCTTTAAATCATTATTATTAAATACCCATGGCTAAGAAGAAAATTAATCCTTGTATCTACGCGACATCAGCGTAAATGATGACTTTAGTCGTGCTGTGGTTCAAAATGACACACACCTTTACGGACTTGTGGAAGTCGGAATTTTCGACCTTTGGGGTTAAGGCGGAATCAGAGTAAATCACAACCTTTTAAAAGTGGAGACGAAAGACATATATCTGTTGGTCTGACTATTTGAAATATTTAGAAATATGAAGAAAAGACAAAGTATTAAAGATGCGCTTGCTGCATCAAAGCACATTCTGTTAATTGGTGAAGAAGGATGGTATCAAGAAGATGCCATCGCCGCAATAGCGAAAGAAATGGATTTTGAATTTATCTCTGCGTATGCTTGTGTACACACTACTTGGTATTACTTTTATGAGCCAACAAGTGCACCTTGGTACCCAAATTGGGCAATCGAAGCTCATTGTAATCCAGATAAACAATATATCCTTTACTTGGACCACGTTCAGGAATGCCTTGATGCAGAATATGAGAACTTGCGGGGATTTGTAGAGACAGGAAGAATTGGCGAATACATATTGGAGAATGTGCGTGTATGTGCTGTGTATAACGTCTACGATGCTCCAGCAAAGAAAAATCTGAATGATTTTGATTTCTTATTATGAGACTAGTAAAAGAGATTTTGACAGATTTTCGTTTCAATTGATATGGAATGAACACTTTGAGATATGAATTATGGCGGCCAAAGTTACTTGGTCGCCATAATTTTTAATTGTAGTATTTCGCTTAACGCACAATAGGCGAAATGTGGTACTTACAAAAGATGCCTTTCCTCTATTTACTAATGCGATTAACGATGATTTACACCATACTGGTCAGAAGTTTTAACTTCTCAGTAGGGTATAGACTCTATTGATGCCGGCACAAGTACTGTCTCTCCCTGTTTCAAGGATACGGCATTCCCTCCGAGTCCTTCAATTCGCCATGACCTTCAAGGCAGATAACAATCATGAACGAATCTCTCGACTTGATATCAAGAGAGAGAGGATCTGTAAGGTCAAGCAGATGTGTCTTGAAGTAATCGCACTCTACAAGCGGAATATCTTCATTTAGGACAGGAGCGTATGCCGTACGATAGTCTTCCGATACGGAATAGTCAATGGCATTCTTGGCTAGTTCCGTGTGGAGTTCGCGTGGTTTGCCGTCGAGACCGAGCCTTCCGAAGTCATATATCCTATAGGTCAGGTCAGAGGTCTGCTGGATTTCCGCGATAAAGCAGCCCTTGCCGATGCTGTGGATGCGTCCTGCCGGAAGGAAGAACACATCGCTAGACTGCACCTTATAATCACAAAGAACATCTGTGATGGTGTTATTTTCTACTCTTGAGACATATTCCTCGTAGATAATAGATTGTTCATCATCTCCACCAATCCTTTGAAGGCTGCGTTGCTGAAATCAGAGACAGTATTGATTTTGAGATCTGAGATATCTCTGAGTTCATAGCGCACGGCCTCTTCCATGAATCGGAAAGAACGTGATATCTGGCCACCGAACAGAAGGCATTCGATCTTGTATTCCTTAATCTTTTCCTTGATATTCAGTCCTATGAATGATCCCACTCTGCGGAACACTTCCAATGCGGTAACGTCGCCTTCTCCTGCAAGACGGCCCATTTCTGCGACCGTCATTTCATCAACAGGTCTGATTCCTGTAACCATCTGCCATGTGTTGTAGAAACCTCTCTTGGACGCATAGTCTTCCAGAATACCACCGTTGTAAGGAAGATTCCAGATGCTAACAAGAGGGGAGCCTGTAGGTGTCATGAGTACATTGCCTTCAGCAGCCATTGCGAATCCGAGTCCTGTACCGAGTGATACAAGACAAACATTGGCGAACCCCATGCCGTTACCTCCGCACATTTCACCGAAGAGCTGTGTATTTACGTCATGTCCAAAGACTATAGGTACATCGAGGCCATCTAAAGCTTCTTTAATTACATCTGTCAAAGGAAGATCCTTGATGGCGGCGAATTTGTGCACCATGTTGGATATACCGGTTATGTAATTGAAAGGTCCCGGCATGCAGATTCCCACACCGGCAGGGGAGTATCCGTAGTATCTGGCAAGAGAAATTCCCTGGCATACAGCCGATGTCAGGGAATTACAGATTTCTTCCTTGGTTCCGTCAGAGTTGATAGGAACAGTCTGCTGACTTCCGTCAAGAAGCACTCCGTCAGCAGACATTATTCCGGACTTGATGAAGGTCCCTCCGACGTCCATTACTATATAAGCTTTATTTCGGGTCATTTTCGAATCCTTCGCGAAGTGTGGTCTTATGAATGCGTACTGGCTCGTTTCCAAGATTTTCCACTACATATTTACCCATATCGGCAGGAACACAGACGATTTCCATGAAATCCATGTCGAAATAACGCTCTGGATGCTCTACGCTGCGGACACGTACCTTGTCACCGTCAACGAGGGTAAGAACGTGGAACTTCTCGTTCTTTGTATCCTGCTCACAAGCCTTTTCGAACTCAAGGCGACGGAGAGAGATGTACATCTGTGGATTCTCGCCGAGGATATACTCTTCCCAACCTTCTCCCTTAGCGTCAAGGCGAGGCTCCTGCACGATATAGTCAGGGCTCTCAGGGTTATGGATAACTGAATATCTTCTCTCCTGATTTACACACTGCTCGCCGAGATAAGTGTGGATAGGACGCTGCTTGCCGTCGAAGTCGAGACGGAGGTAGTCGTACATCTTGTATGTGTATGAACCGATAGTGAGTGAACCGATCTCGAGGATCACCTGGTTTCTACCGCTTGAGTGGATGGTACCAGCTGGAAGCATCACCTGAAGACCAGGAACTGATGGCTCATAGCTTACGTACTTCATGTAGTCGCAAGGGATCTGCTTTGTGTCAGCATCCTCGATCTCCTTGAAGAACTGAGGGATGTCTGCATCATCACGGAAACCGATGAATGTCTTTGCCTCATGTCCGGTAACAACAACATAGTAGCTCTCATCCTGACGACCGAACTCGTTGTAGTTCTCGATGTTGAACTTACCATCAGAGTGGCACTGAACTGACATGTTTCCTGTAGAATGATAAGAGTCGTCCCAGTTGAATCGGATAGGGAAGTATCCCTGGTATTTGGCAACAGCCTTCTCGCCCATGAGGTTTACTCCCTCCTTGTGAACGAATGAGCAGTAGTTGATGTCGAGCATTTCGTTACCTGCCTCGATAAGCAAACTTACCTCCATAGGAATGAAGTCGAACACCCACGCGCAATTTCTCATTTCCTTAGGAAGGTTACGCTGTTTTTTAATATATGAGCCACCCCATACACCTTCGAGGTAGCAAGGCTTTGTACGGAATGGATACTTGACAAGCTGAGCACAGATGTCTGCAAATGTAGCAAATGGCATCATCTGAAGCTTGCCAGGAGTGTTGTCATTGAAGAAGTAATCTGGAACGTTGTTCTTCCAAAGCTCCTTTCTAAGCTGTACGGCGCACTCGAAGTCGCAGTAGTAGCAACGGCGGATAGTACGGTTGATGATGCCTGGACGATCCTTTCCGATGTTGGCATACTCACCGTTTCTGATGCGGAGGATAGTCTTCATTGGAGTTAGGTCGAACCAGCACTTCACGTCGTACATGTCACGGAATTCAGGGATCAATGAACCATAACCGGCAACAACTACAAGCTTTCCTGCTGTCTTCTTTGCTGGAATGTCCTTCTTGAACTGCTCCATCTTAGCCTCGTCGAAGAGTCCGATGTAGCCGCCATGATATAGCTTACCGTAAAGGAGGGTAGGGTCGATCTTGGTATCCCAGATAAGGTTAGGGTCGATCATATTGTCGATCTCCTTGCCTGATTTGAGAGTTGCCTCGTTTGAGTCGATGGCCTCGAACTCGAAACCGTTGATAATGCACTCTCTTGCGAGAAGGTCAACAAAAAGCTTCCAGTTGGCAGTAGTGTAACCATCGATACCGACAATAACACCTTCTGACTTAACCTTGGCAGCGATTTCTGCGATGAACTTCTTTGCAACATTTGGAGTACCGCCTGTTACAATTGAATTGATAGTTTCTTCTGAAAGTTTCGGTCTGTTGATCGGCTTTGGATCATCAAACGGAAACGGGTTGTACATAAAACTCATTGTCTGTGATGTTTATTTGTTATTAAATCGTTTATTTATACTTCTTTCGCTAATCACCCTTGTCTGCTTTGACAATGAGTTTTTAACGAGGACCCACCCTAAATCCCTCCCCCGGGGAGGGACTCCGGTTCAGAAGAACCGGTACGGCTATGCCGTATGGGTCTGTGATGTTTATTTGTTATTAAATCGTTTATTTATACTTGTTTCGCTAATCACCCTTGTCTGCTTTGACAATGAGTTTTTAACGAGGACCCACCCTAAATCCCTCCCCCGGGGAGGGACTCCGGTTCAGAAGAACCGGGTCGGCTTTGCCGACTTGGTCAGTGATATTTATTTGTTGTTGAATCGTTTACTTTATGTTATAGAATTCGAATCCCATGATCTCGGCGAAGTCTTCGAGCTCTTTGCGGTAGTCGCCGTCCACGATAGCGTAGTGCTGTGTCGCTCCGATTCTGAGAACCTGCTCCCAGAGTTCCTTTACAGGGACAACCGGCTTGAAGATACCGTGGCTGTATGTTGCAAGAAGGTGCTTCTTGTTGCTCTGTGGGGTGTCCTTCTCAGAAAGACTCTCTACCATGAAGGTGATGAGCTTGTATTTTCCGTCCTCCTCGTACAAACCTGCAACAGTTTTCATTCCTGGGCTGAAACGGTTCCATGCGAAAGGTGCTCCTGCATATTTCCAGCTTGTCTTTGCGAAACGTACATCGCGCGAAATGATCACATTGTCCTGCCAATCAGGATCGTTGTGGTCATTAGGACCAGCATGTCCGCCAGCGAATGTGCCGAAGTCATCCTCGATGTGGAAAGGCTCGATGAAGTTGATGTTCTTGCCGCTCATGAGTTTGAGGACATATGTGATGATACCGGCTCCTATATCAGCCTCAGGTACAAGTACGCTGACATTCTCGTTGAACCACTGAGGGTAGAAACCTGCGCGGCATCCTGCTGTCTTGAATGTAGCCTGATCGATATCATTATATACATAGCAGTCGATATTGTTCTTTTCTGCGAGTTTCTTGATACCGAGGGTAGCCTTCACACAGCCGATGAACTTGTCATACTCAACATCATCCATCATCTTGTACTTGCTGGTGAGCTCATCTGCATACTCCTTCACCTCCTGATCTGTGAGGTTCTCTATCTCGATTCCGTAATCACTGTATGGGAGGTAGTGGATTTCAGGACCGATCTTGGTGAAGAGGTCGTAGTTGTCGATGTATGTGCTCCACATTGCCTCGTTCATGTTTGCCATGAGGCCTACGTTCGAGTTGCGGAGGATTGCACGTGTTCTTGCTGCATTAGCATAGATGCGTACTTTTTCTGTCACCTGCTCGCGAGTGCCCATGATGGTCTTCACGTTCTTGCGTGGCACTCTCTTGATGCTGCCTGAGCCCTCAAGTGAACCAACGAGCGTTCCTGCGCAGAGGTAGTCTACAAAATCATCCTCGTCAAGAGTAGTCTCAAATGTCATCTTAGGCTTCGCTACATTGCAGAAGATGATAGGAATCTGAGGACAGTCGCGCAGGAATCTTATCCACGCAAAGTCCTCGCTCCAAGAAAGGAATTCCGCATAGATGAAGTCAACCTTCTCAGCATAGAACATGTCCATTGCCTTCTGGGCATCCTCTCTTTCATATACGATGCCGGGATCGACAAGGTCAAGGAAGTCCATTGTTGCCTTGATGCCTTTTACGGCTTCAGCCTTTCTTTCACCATAAGTTCCTCTCAAAGGTCCATACAGGTTCTTGAATCTTGGTGAAGCGATAAGCAGGAAACCTGCTTTCGGCTTTCTGCTTTTAAGTTCTGCTTTCATGTCTTTATCAATTAAGCTTTGTTGATTTTGTCATAGTCTTTCTGATAGCTGGTCTGGCTTACTATGATCATTAGTACGCCGCACACTACCCAGATGATACCCAATACAGGGAACGTAGCCGAGAGACTACCCAGACTCTGTTTCATTGCTCCGAGAATTACAGGGGCAAGAGCACCTACGGCGAAGCCTGTTGTGATCATTGCGCTTGAGCATGATGCGTGAAGTCTTGCAGGAGTTACGTCGTAAAGTATTGTGTACGTGTTTGCATCAAAGAATGCTCTGAAGAAGCCCCATCCGGCAAAGCTCAGATAGAGCACCCAGAGAGTCTTGCTGCCACCCATGATGAAGAGGAATACGGCACCTGCAATCAAGCCGAATGCCTGAAGAAGCATACGTGCTTTGTTTGTCTTTACTGCAAACTTGTCAGAAAGCGAACCTGCAAGAAGCACTCCGACGAATGCTGCAAGATATGTCCAGAACATCGAGTTGAATCCCGCAGCAGCCTGGTTCTGTCCGAACTCCTCCTGAAGGAATGCCGGCACCCATGTCATGAATCCTGTGATGACGAAGATCAGACCGCTGAATCCGATAGTGAGCATAAGTGCTGTAGGGGTAGTGAACACGACCTTGAATCCGTCAAGGATACCGACCTTGTTCTCTTCCTTTGCACCAGCTTCTTCATTGTCATCTTTCTTGTCCTTGAGTCTGATAGCCATAATAATACCCCAGATCACGCCGACTGCACCGAATATTATGAATGAATACTGCCATCCAAGCTTGTCAGCAATAAGTCCTGCAAGCCATCCGGCGAGGATTACACCTATATAATATGCTGTCTGATGGATGGACATCGCGCGTGCGCGTGTTTCTTTATGATATTGTCCCAGGAGCGAATAGTTGGCAGGTCCGAAGAAGGCCTCGCCACCTCCTGTAGCTACGCTTCGCATAAGAATGAGCATGATGACTCCGGTTGCAAGTCCTGTGAACATTGTTGCCACGCTCCAGAAGAGTATTGCGATGGTGACCACCCACTTACGGCTGAATTTATCTCCAACCCATCCTCCCATAGGGACCATGAAAGCATAGCAGAGATTGAAAATTGTAGCAATCAGACCTATTGATGTGTCAGTCAGATTTAGAGAGTCACGGATTGCAGGGAGAACGGTGTTGAACACCTGCCTGTCAGCCTGATTGAGGAGGTATGCCATCCACAGGAGCAGCAGGACTTCCCATTTGTACCAGCTTCCTTTTGTTGTTTTTGCATTCATTGTCAGCAGTTTGTTTTATAATAAGGTTTTTGTAACTTCGCAAAAGTTAAGAGCATTGCATAAGTGTTGTGTAGTGTGGTGCAAAGATAGGCAAATTATTTGAAATGCATAAAGGATTTTATATTAATTCGGCGGTAAGCATACCTGTATATAAGCAGGTGATATCCCAGATAGAACAGAAGATAATTTCCGGTGAATATCCCCCGGGTTTTCTTCTGCCATCCATGAATGAACTCTCAGCAGAACTGGAGATTTCCAAGGAAACCGTAAAGAAAGCATATGCAATATTGAGGGACAAGGGAGTAATCGAGCCGAGGCAGGGAAAGGGCTTCTATGTCTGTGGAGTCGGGAATGAACGTCCGTTACGCATTCTGCTTCTTTTCGACAAGCTCAGCTCCTACAAACAGGTGCTTTTCCAGTCATTTATGGACAAAATCGGCGGTGACGCCGAGGTGACCATCCGTATTCACAACCAGAATCTGGATGTGTTCGAATTCTTTATCGATGAGGATGTGGATCATTTTGACTACTATGTAGTGACTCCGCATTTCTCATTGGATGCTTCCAGTCAGAAAAGGATGCTCAAGCTGCTGAAAAGGTTTCCGAACAGGAAACTGATTCTTGTGGACCGAATGGTGGATGATCTTATGGGCAACTTCGGAGCTGTGTATCAGGACTTCTCTAAAGATATTTCCCTAGCTCTGTCCGAGGGTCTGGACAAGCTGAGGACTTTTTCGAAGCTCAATGTCCTGACTATGCCGAACAGTCTTTACTCCGCATCAATCAGGACGTCCATCCAGACCTTCTGTTCACAGACCGGCCTTCCTGTGGAGTTCCATACCGGAGTGACAGGGGACATAATCAGAAAGAATGAGGTGTATCTTCTGCTTAATTCCCAACATGATACAGGACTGCTTACTTTGGCACGTGTCGCAAAAGAACAGGGCCTGGTCATCGGCGAGGATATAAGTGTCATTTCTTATAACGACGCCCCCATAAATGAAATCATCCTGGACGGTCTTACGGCAGTCTCCACTGATTTCAGGCAGATGGGTGAGACTGCCGCCGATATGATCTTGACCAAGAACCTTTCAAAGGTCAAATGTGATTTCCGTCTTATCCGCAGAGGCACTTTCTAAGTCATCCGCCTGACGCGCGTTTCTTCATCAGCGGACAATAGGTCTTATATGGAACCGGAAGCACATCGGCTGTGCCGGAATACGATGCTGCGGCAGAGGCCATGACTTCCAGGAGTCTATGCCTCCCACTCCCTGTTGGACAAGATCGAAGCATATCCAGGTCTTGCCGAGTGAACGCTGGTTCTCGAAAGCCTGAGCTTTGAGTTCCAGAGAGTGGACCTGATGGTCCGGGCGTCCGGTCGGAGTAGGGAAGTCGTAGATGTCTGACCAATATTTCTTCAGAGGGTAAGCCTTTATGTCAAGGGTTTCTGTGCTGAACGGCAGGGCCGATGCAGAGAACTTTTCCGATGCAGTGATTTCAAATCCATATCCTCTGTCGTCTGTGACCTTCCACCATTTCAGGCGTGTCTTTGTGCCGGACTCCTGAGGGCGTGCATAGTTGTAGTTATACTGGTCTTCAACCCTCTGCGTATAATGTCCCATGAGCGAAGAACTGTAGCGGTCGCAGTAATTCTCATCCGGCCCCAGACCATAGAAGTCGAGGTTGGAGAACTGTCCCGGCATGGCGAACTCCATACCGAATCGCGGAAGACATGGGGCTTCGGACAGCTTGCCACCATCCTCAAGATACTCCGCTCCTTCGATGCATCCGTCCGCATAGATGCTATAAATCATCTTCAATTCTGCAGCATCGCCTATAGGCTCATATGTCACAAATACTTTCTGACAGTCCTTTTCTTCCGTTACCATGAAGGATGCTATCTTGAATTCAGCAGTTCTCCATAGCTCCTGAGCCTTGTCCATGTCCGGCCCAAGGTCGTTCTCTGTGATGCCTCTGGTAAAGTTCGGCATCAGAGGGGAGCTTATCAGTTCCTTTGTCCCGATTGTATAGCTTACGAGGGCTCCGCTCGCAGGGTCGAATGCGGCTTTCCAAGGCAAGCTTTTGCCTCCTTTCCTGACTTCGCCGCTGAATGTTCTCAGGCCGCCTTCTTCGCCATGCTCCGGTTTTCCAGAGCAGTTGTTCTTGTGTGAAATGGCAGCTTCGTTCAGGCAGATCTGGTCGTAGGCAAGTTCTGTCCCGGCCGGCATAAGACCATCAGCTCGTTTAAGGCTGTAACGCACTGTGAGGTATATGTCGTATGCAGAGAGTGAGTCCATGCCGCATCCTATGGCACTTGCAATGTCCCCGATATCGTACCCGAGCTCAAGATCCCCTGTCTTCTGTGGCCCTATTGCGATGGAAGGCACGCACCCTGACAGGACCGCTTTTCCGTCTGCTTCCACTGTCCAGTCCATCCGGAAGTTGGATAAGTCCTTGAAGAAATACTCGTTGAATACAGCAACTTTTCCGTTTAGTGCATTCACGGCCGAGGTATGTATTGGACGGCACTGGTATGCGAATTCGCGTGCGTGAGGTTGTGGAGTACGGTCGGCAGCGAACAGGCCGTTGCATGAAGTGGTCGCACGTGTGGGGTCGTACGTGTTGAAATCTCCTCCGTATGCGAACCAGTGGTCAGTCCCGTATTTCGATGCATCTACCTCCCAATATAGTCCCTGGTCCGCGAAGTCCCATACGAAGCCTCCCTGGAACTTCGGCCATGCACGCACCATGTCCCAGTATTCCTTGAATCCGCCGAGGGAGTTGCCCATGGCGTGGGCATACTCGCACTGGATAAGCGGGCGGGCAGGGTCGGTCTTCAGATACTCAAGACACTGCTCATGGCTGTAATACATCGGACAGAATACATCTGAGAATCCCTCACATAAGCCTTGTTCGAACTGATACTGAACGATGCGTGTGGAGTCCATGTCGTAAGCGAGGTCGTAGCATTTCTGCATAGTGGGACCATGTCCGGACTCGTTTCCGAGGCTCCATGCTATTATCGAAGGATGGTTGAAGTCCCTCTCGATCATCCTTTGCACACGCACTAAATGTGCTGCTTCATACGATGGGTTATTCGAAAGGCTCTCTTCCAGGAAGCCCATGCTGTGTGACTCGATGTTAGCTTCGGCCACCACATACAGGCCATATCTGTCGCAAAGGGAGTACCACTGAGGGTCATTCGGATAATGGGCGCAACGTACTGCGTTGATGTTGTGCTGCTTCATGCGGAGAATGTCCAGAAGCATCTCTTCTTCGTTCATCACAGGACCGTTCCATGTCCCCAGTTCGTGTCTGTTCACTCCTTTTATAAGCACTGGCTTGCCGTTTACGAGAAGTTGTCCTCCTGAGACGCAAACGTCCCTGAAACCGAAGTCCAGTGAGGTACTCTCAAGTGTTCCTTTCCTGTCGGAAACCGTCATGTCCAGCTTGTAGAGCCAAGGCGTCTCAGCGCTCCATAAAAGCGGTTGAGGTACTTCTATCCGGCACGATGCCTTTCCGTTTTTTGTCGGGATAGTTCCGGAAGCCACTTCTGTGCCGTCCGGTGAGGTTATCCTATATGTCGCGGAGGTCACTCCCTTGGTAACTTTTACAGAGATGGATGCCACGCCGTCAGCTGAACCGCTGATCCGTACGTCCTCCAGCCTCTTCTTCTCCCTTGCGGTCAAGAATACATCGCGTGCGATTCCGCTGAGTCTCCACATGTCCTGGTCTTCCAGATATGTGGCATCACACCAACGGAATATTTCCAATGCAATGGAGTTCTTTCCGGTATGTATGTATTTAGTAATGTCGAAGCATGCTTCCAGCTTGCTGTCCTCGCTATATCCAACCTCTTTGCCGTTTATCCACACACGTACATTTGATATCGCAGATCCTATATGCAGGAATACGTCCTTACCCTTCCAGGAGTCTGGGATATCAAATGACCTTCTGTACTGTCCCACATGATTGTGCTCTACAGGGGGATATGGGGGATTGTTCACATAGTTTCTTTCCCAAGCGTAGTTGCGGCTGGTATATACCGGGTCTCCGTACCCGTTCAGTTCCCATATGCCCGGAACCGGAATCTCATCCCATGAAGAATCATCATACCCGGTAACAAAGAAGTCTGAGGGACGTCCTTCAGCTGTTTCGTTGAAATTGAATTTCCAGATTCCTCCGAGTGTGATATCGCTGCACCTGTCCACGGTGAATGTGGTGTGCATAGACTCGCGGTTCTTTTCAAATACTTGGGGATCAAGCCAATCTGGGAGTTCTTCCGAGTGGATTGCAAATGAATTTGCTATGAGTACGATGAAGAAAAATAATCTGTATACCATGGTATAGTGAGGTTAGGTGTTGCAAATGTAGTGTTTTCTATTGAATAATATCAAATAAAGTTGTAATTTTGTCAGATTAACCAATGATTGACGCTATATGAGATTTCACATCAATCCGGATACGGATGTGCCGAAATATAAACAATTGCTTTCAGAAATCGAGACGCGGATTCTTGATGGTACTTTAAAGAAGGGAACTCATCTTCCTTCCATGACCGATATTGCAACTGATACCGGCATGTCAAAAGAAACGGTAAAACGTGCATTGGTGACCCTTCGTAACAAAGGCTATATCGCCAGTTGTCCCGGTAAAGGCTATTATGTCTCGCGTGATGCGGACGAGATTCCGAAGAAACTTAATATCCTGATGATACTTGGCCGCATGGATATTTTCAAGCAGTTGCTTGTGGGCTCGTTTACCAATGCGCTTGTGGATGAGGCTGAGGTAAAGATTATCCTTCACAATGCCGATGTTGACCAGCTGGAACATTACCTTGACCAGTATCTGGATACGTATGATTATTATGTGGTCTCCCCACATTTCTCCATTGATGACCAGACCCAGATGAGGGTGGCGAAGCTGCTCGGCCGCGTGCCGAACCGTAAACTCCTTTTACTTGACCACTGCAACCGTTTCATGTCCGGACAGTTCGGTGCGGTATATCAGGACTTCTTTACTGATGTCGAGAGGGGACTTGAAGAGGCTGTGGATGAGTTGAGGAATATCGGCTGCCTCAATGCGGTCGTCCTGCCGACCAGCCGTTACGGTAAATGGGTTCTCGAAGGAGTCGGATCCTTCTGTGCCAGAAATCATATTCCATTGCGTGTAATGGATTCATTCCCGCGTAATGTAAAGTCCGGTGAGGTGTTTCTTCTGCAGACAGGTCAGCTGAGCAACGAGCTTGCTGAGTTTGATGAGATCCTCAAGGAGAATAATCTGACGGTAGGAGTAGATGTCGGATTGATTGCATATAATGATGTTCCTTTGAATTCTGTTGTCCTGGGAGGTCTTACTACAATTTCTACTGATTTTGTGAAGATGGGAAAGCTTGCCGCGGAGATGATTTTAAGTAGGAAGATGACTAAGATTCATAACGAATTCAGGATGATTCGTCGTAATACTTTCTAAAAAAATTTTGAGTTTTTATACAAAACCTCTACATTTGTCGCTACTAACCGTGGTATAGTTAGGTCAGGTGTCTATGAAAAAACGTGATATTCTACATTTAATAAGTCTCCTGGCGATCTCGGTCGCGATGTCATGTGCAGGAGTTGATGAGTCGAACCATCAGTCTACTGTAATTAATGTGGTAGCCGGATATCAGGAAAATGATCCGGATACGAAGACTCTGTTTGCAGATGGTGGTGCTGTCCTATGGACTGCGGGTGATGTGATAAAGGTCCTGGCAGATGATGTCTGTATGACTTCATCTGAATGTACCGACGATGCCATGAGTTACGATTTTGCGGTAAACGGCTGGCCGGCTGATAAGGAACCGCTCTATGCTGTTTATTGTGGAGATTACAGTCCTCGCTATGATGACGGTCTATATCTGTGGCTGGATGATGCCCAGGAAGTCCGTTGTGAGAATAGTCTGCATGCCAATGTGGCAGTAGGAATCCTGACCAAGAAAGATGACGGCTCATATAAGACACAGATGAAGAATGTGTGTGCTGTTCTCCGGTTCAGGTTTGCGAAATATGATGATATACGCTCGGTGGTAATAGACGACCTGAATGGGAATCCTCTCGCAGGTGAGTTCCATGTGGATGCGAAAGAAAATCCGTTGGTGAATAAGGTATTGGATCCAAAGGAATCTGTTTCGATTTCAGGTGCATTTCAGAAAGGTAAATATTATTGCGCATGTATACTTCCTGGAGAGCATCTGTTTAGGATTACGCTTATACGTCAGAATGGCGAGAGGCTTCAGGCAAGTTTGAGTGAGCCGGCCAAGATTGAAAGAAATCAATATGTGCCTATCTACGACATTGACAACTTTGCAAAGACTGTTCTTGACGGCGTGGAAAATGAAGGTTTTAAGGAAAATACAAATTCCCTGCTGCTTGGAGAGTATATTGATTTCAGCCGTGTGGGATACCATTGGGGTGAGGAGGAACCGTTATACGTTCCGGTAGGAACTACTTTGGAACCTTCTGAGGGAGACAGGACTTCTGATATTCAGAATGCAATAGATAATACTTCTGCAGGCCATGCGGTGCTTCTGAAGGAAGGAACTTATAATGTAAGCGGACAACTCGTTATGAAGTCGGGTGTTGTGCTGCGTGGAGAGGGAGAGGGTAAGACTGTTATAGTGGCGACAGGCACTTCCAGATATGTAGACCCTGATGCTGATTCCAAGGAAGACCGTGTACTGATATCGATAGGCAATGTAATTAACTATAAGGATGTGGAAAATAACTGCATTTCTCCATCCCGAATAATCACTGATGCCGCAGTGGGGCAGATGTATGTGGAAGTCGCGGATCCAAGTAACTTCAAGGCAGGCGACAAGGTTGTGGTGTGTCGCCCGGGTACGGATGCGTGGATATCGGCTTTGAAAATGGATGAAATCCCTCAGAATGACGCTGGCTCAGTGATACAATGGAATGAAAAAAACTATGATGCAAAATATACCATGTATTGGAGCCGCAGGGTAGTGAGAGTGTCGGGCAGCATGATATATCTTGATAATCCTTTAGTCATGGAACTTACCGATGATTATGGAGAAGAGAATCGTGGTATACTCTATAAAGAAAAAGGAAACGTTGCAAGAGTCAGTGAGTGTGGTATTGAAAATATGACTTTGCGCTCGGAGTATGCTTTCAAAGAATATGATATTTATGCCAATCATATTGATGAGGACCATTGCTGGACAGCAATCCAGGTAAATGCTGCAGAGCATTGCTGGATCAGGAATGTGACTGCCATGCATTTCGGATACTGCATGGTCAATCTCTGGTATGGGGCAAGGTATATAACAGTGTCTGACTGCTCGAGCAAGGATCCTGTGTCCGAGTTGAAGGGCTCCAGAAGATACGCTTTCCATAATTATAAGGGTGAGATGTGTCTTTTCACCGGGTGTACTGCGGATAAGGATCGTCACGGATGTGTCACAGGTGTGACGACACCGGGCCCGAATGTCTACCATGACTGTCATATGACCAATTCATTTTCCGATATGGGTCCTCATCAGAAATGGGCTACAGGAGTTTTGTATGACGGATGTACTACCGATGGACTTCTGGCTGTGCAGGACAGGGATAATTATGGAACCGGACAGGGATGGGCAGGTGTCAATTTCGTGTTATGGAACTGCGAAGCTGCCTCCATCGTGTGTCAGAGCCCTTGGGTGAGCGGCCACAACTGGTGTGTGGGATGTATAGGTGAAAAGTTGCCATCCAGTCGAGAATACGGCTTGTATGGACAGCGTCCTGACGGAATATGGAAATCTCATGGAACCAAGGTGTCTCCACGGTCCATGTATGAGTACCAGTTGCAACATAGAAGTCAGAATGGAATCATGCTTAAAAACAAGTTGCTTTAGGATATGAAAGTTTTTTTGCTGAATAGAGCAGCAACGTTGTTGCTGGCTGCTGTAGTTCTCATGTCGTGCTCAGCAAATGAGCAGAGGCTTGTCGAGAAGGGCTTTGAGCGTGCGGCCCAGCAGTATGAGCTTATGTACGAGGCTACCCCTTTGGGGATGTATCCCCGTACGGTGAACAACTCTGGCGAGACACGTCTTATCGGCGCTGAGCCTCTGAAATCAGGAGCCAACTGGACAAACGGTTTCTATCCTGGAGTTCTCTGGATGCTTTATGCACATACCGGTGATGTGCAGTGGAAGGCTAAGGCCGAGAATGTGACCCGTGCACTCGAGGTGCAGAAGAACCAGATTTATCATCATGACATCGGTTTCATCATCATGGCTTCGTTTGGTAAGGCGTATGAATACTGTCCGTCCGAATATTATAAGAACGTTATAGTGCATGCTGCTGGTAGTCAGCTTTCCCGTTTCTCGGAGATTACAGGCACCACCAAGTCCTGGGATCAATGGACCTCACGTGGTGGTACTTACACTACATATTACCCTGTGATTATCGACAACCTGATGAATCTTGATCTCTTGTTCAAGGCATACGAACTTACCGGTGACGAGAAATTTCTGAAGCCGGCTCTCAGTCATGCGGACAAGACTATGGCCAACCACATTCGTGAAGACGGTTCCGCCTTCCATCTGGTAGCCTACAACCCAGAGACCGGTGAGGTGGATGCACGCAAGACTTCTCAAGGATTTTCGGATTCTTCGGCCTGGTCACGAGGCCAGGCATGGGCGATCTACGGGTTCACCATGTGCTACAGATTTACAAAGAAGCCTGAGTATCTTGAGACGGCTATGAAGGCTGCCGATTTCTTCATCAACCACAAGAACCTTCCTGAGGATTCCATCCCTTACTGGGATTTCAATATCGGTGAGTTCACGGATTATGAGTGGGCATACGATCCGGAGCGCTTTGAAGAAGAGCCTCGTGATGCCTCTGCTGCCGCGGCTACTGCATCGGCCCTTCTTGAACTGAAGAACTATGTGGATGATCCTGCAAAGGCTCAGCAGTACCGCGATGCGGCCGTGAAGATGCTTTCGTCCCTCGCGAGTCCGGCATATATGGCAGAAAGGGGAGAGAATAACTATTATCTGCTTATGCACAGTGTGGCCTCTGTTCCTCATAATTCTTCTATTGACAAACCGGAGACATATGCGGATTATTATTTCCTTGAAGCTCTTCTGAAACTTAAAAACGACCTATAATGAAACTTGTTCATCTTTTTTTCGGCGACAAGCCTGATGTGAAGTGGCAGCTGGTATCCCAGATGGGTATCCGCTATGCTTTTGCGAAGCTTGCTCCCGAACTTACCGGAAAGAAGCCTATAACCGACTTTGAGACCCTCAAGGCTCAGAAGGAGCTTTTTGCAGAGCACGGATTTGACCTTATCGGTCTTGAAGGGGACCAGATAGACATGATGCGCATCAAACTAGGCCTTTCCGGACGAGAGGAGGACATAGAACAGTATAAGCAGATGCTGCGCAACATGGGCAAGCTTGGCATCACGACTCTTTGCTACAATTTCATGCCTACCGGCTGGTTCCGCACCTCAAAGGGACTTCCTGAGAGGGGTGGCGCTTTTGTGACCGGATTCAGCAAGGAGGACGGCGACAAGCTGCCTATGACAGAGTATGGCGAAGTATCGGAGGAAAAGATGTGGGAAAACTATGAGTGGTTCATCTCGCAGGTGATGCCTGTGGCCGAGGAAGCCGGAGTGCGTATGGGACTTCATCCTGACGACCCGCCTGTAAGCCCTCTGCAGGGCATCGCCCGTATATTCACGAATCCTGATGCGATCCGCAGGGTTTTGAGCCTGAGTGACAGTCCATCGCATGGACTGACCTTCTGTCAGGGTACTTATGTGACCATGGGTGCTCCTGTAGCTGATGTGATCCGCGAGTGGAAGGACAGGATCTTCTTCGTGCATCAGAGGGATGTGGCCGGAGGAGCAGAGAATTTCCACGAGACATTCCACGACAACGGCCCGACAGATATGCCTGCAATGCTAAGAGTTTACAAAGAGGTCGGTTATGATGGTCCTCTCCGCTCTGACCATGTTCCTACGATGGCAGGCGAGGATAACAGCCAGCCGAGCTATGGCATCAGCGGAACCCTCTTCGGAGTGGGATACCTTAAAGGAATGATGGATGCAATAGGAATCGAATATTAATATGGAATTACATCTTCAGAATCTTGACTACGTCTCAGTGGCGGTCTATGTGGCCCTTATGGCTGTCATAGGTCTTTCATTCGGCTGGTTCATCAAGGACAGCGGAGCATATTTCAAAGGTGGCGGAACCATCCCTTGGGTTATGGCCACCATCACCAACTTCATGGGTCTTTTCTCGACCTTCGTTTTCGTTGCCTATGCTGGAATAGCATATGAATGGGGTGTTGTGTCGATTACTGTCTTTTGGGTGACTGTGCCGGCTTGCATCATAGGCGGTGTCTTCCTTGGCAAATTGTGGCGAAGGACCGGTTGCACGACCCCTATGGAGTATCTGGAGCAACGTTATAGCCTTCCGCTCCAGCAGGTGATGACATGGGTGAGTCTGGTGCTGAGAGTACTTGACAACATGGTCCGTCTTTATGCGATCGGTGTCTTCATCACAGTGGTCACTCCTCTTTCTCTTGAGTGGTCGATTGTCGTTTCTGGAATTATTGTGACCGTATTCAACCTTATAGGAGGTATATGGACCGTGACCATAATGAGTACTGTGCAGTTCCTGATTCTGATTCTTGTCACTGTGGTGCTCCTCCCTCTGTCTATGAGCGAAGTGGGCGGCTTATCAGGCATTGCAGAGAAACTGCCGGACCATTTGAACTTCTTCAACGGTCCGAAAGGAAATCTCTTCTGGCTTGGAATATATGCTTTCATGACTCTTGTCAAGTATAATGAGAATTGGACCTTTATCCAGAAGTTCTATTGTGTGAAGGATGAGAACGCTGCTACCAAGGTAGGTGTGGTCACAGGTCTGCTGTTCCTGGTCTTCACTCCGGTGTTCCTGCTTCCAGCCGTGGCTTCTCAACTTATTGTTCCTGGATTGCCAGACCCGGAGATGTCGTATGTGTCTGTCGCAATCAAACTCCTTCCTGTCGGCATTATGGGTATCCTTTTCTCGTCGATGTTTGCAGCAACGATGTCTTCCCTCAATGCAGAGTACAACGTTATGGCTTCTGTTCTTACCAACGATATATACAAGAGACTCATTAACCGTAATGCTTCTGAAACAAAGCTACTTTCTGTAGCGCGTATCAGTACAGGCCTTGTAGGTGCGGTGATGATAGGTGGAGCTATTCTTATCCGCAACTTCGGCGGTGCCTTCGAGGCCAACAAGCTCTTCTCCAGCATCCTTGCGATTCCTCTCGGTATTCCGCTCCTTATGGGAATCATTGTGCGTAAGCCGGACAGCACAGCGTCCATCGCTACAATCTTCACTGGTGTGGTTTCCGGTGTCGTGCTGAACCTGATTCCATCAGTTTCGTGGGAGGTGGCTACTCTTGTTGAATCGGCGCTCTGCTTCATCGTATATTTCATCCCTTCATGGAAAAAACGTACTCCAGAGAAGAATGCCGAGGTGGAGAGTTTCTTCAGGCTTATCCACACCCCTATCGCAGAGGCTGATAAACCGAAGATTTCTCCGGAATATATCCGTGCACTTGTGTGGCTTTTCGTATTCTCGCTTGTGACAGCCGGTATTCTGTTCGTGGCGATGAGTATTCCTACGATTGCCACCGATGGTGGATTCTACAGCTGTCTTGCCGGTGTGACCTGTCTGATCGGAGCATTGGCACTGGCAGTCATATATATAAAGAGAAAGAAATAAATAATTAATATCAAAATATAAGAAGAATGTCAAAGAAAAGTATGATGAAGCTCGATGCTCTCACAGAGATGCTCGACAAGATCGACATGACTCCTTTTCCAATCTCGGACAAGGAACTTTGCGACCGTTATGAGGCACTTTACACAGGTGCGATCAATGATGTACTTAGGGAGAAGCTCCTGATGGATCAGGCTCTTCCGATCAATATCATGCCTTTGGAGAACCAGATGTGCAAGGCAGGTATCGCATATACCATCCGTTCGAATCCCGATCCTACCGTAGGAGGCGAGATGGATATCAGAGCGCGTATGCTTGACGATATGCCGGCAGAGTGCTGTGTCGTGTGGGATGCAGGTGATGAGGTGGAAGCTTCGCACTGGGGTGAGATCATGACCGCTTCGGCTATTGCACGCCATTCCCGCATGGCTGTAGTGAACGGAGGTATCCGCGACACAAGACAGGTACTTGCTCAGAAATTCCCGGTCTTCTACCGCTACCGCACTTCAAACGGTTCGCTCGGAAGAACAAAGATCACAGGTTACAATATTCCTATCCGCATAGGCAAGGTGTATATCAAGCCGGGTGATGTAATGTTTGGCGATATAGACGGAGTTGTGGTTATCCCACGTGCCATCGCTTATGAGGTGCTTCTCCGTGCGGAGGAGATCAACCGCAACGAGCGTGAGATGAAGAAGTGGGTTCACGAGGGCTTCTCGGCAGTTGAAATGGTAAACAACGGCGGATATTTTTGATGAAAGTAGATTTTATAAATAGCGACTTCCTGCTCGAAACCCCTCTCGCACGTACTCTTTACCATGAGTACGTGGAGGGGCTTCCGATAGCGGATTATCACAATCACCTTGTGCCTGCAGAGCTTGCCTCAGACCGTCGTTTCTCAGACATAGGACAGCTTTGGGTGGCTTCAGACCCATACAAGCACAGGGCTATGCGTCTTCATGGCGAGAATGAGGCCGTGATTTTCGGTCATGCTTCCACCCGTGAGAAGTTCGACGCATGGGCAAGGACTCTTCCTCACACCCTTGGCAATCCGCTCTTCCATTGGTCTGCAATGGAGATGAAGAATGTCTTCGGCCTGGACGAGATGCCTGATCCGTCATGTGCAGACAAGGTATGGGATGCCTGCAACGAGCGTCTTAAGGAAGATTCATTCTCGACAATGGGCATCCTGCGCGGCTTTGGGGTGAAGGTTCTCAGTACCTCAGATGATCTGTTGGACGATGTTACCGTACATTCTTCCGTAAGGGGAGACATCAAGGTGACACCTTCGTTGAGGGCTGATTCTGTGCTAGGATTTGCTCCTGCATGGCTTGAAAGGCTCGGTTCGCCTAAGACCTTGGAGGAATATCTTGCAGCTGTGGATGCAAGACTCGATGTTTTCTCAGAGAACGGCTGCCGTGTGGCCGATCATGCTCTTGATGACGGCTGGAGATTTGTGCTGACGGATTTTGAGACTGCTGCAAAGCTCTATGCTGCAGCTGAGTTTGCTGATGTAAGGCTTAAGTCATTTGTGCTTGGCCATCTGGCCTGCGAGTATTCACGCCGTGGTTGGGCGATGCTCCTTCATATTGGTGCACAGCG
>JAFYRK010000102.1 GCA_017559545.1 Bacteroidales bacterium | reverse complement strand
TTGACACCCTCTGAGTGTCCTGTTACGATAACTGGAACCTCGATAGTAACTGGCTTGTCCTCAGTTACGAAGAGGAAGTCTACGTGAAGAGCCTCGTCAGTTACAGGATGATACTGTACCTCGTGAAGCACTGCATAACCGTTTCTTCCATCAGAAAGCTTAAGGTCAATGATGTAAGAGTTTGGAGTGTGAGTGATAGTCTTGAGATCCTTAGCGTCGATAGTGAAGAGGATATTCTCCATACCGAGACCATAGATGTTACATGGAACGAGTCCCTCTCTGCGAATTGCCTTCACAGATGCCTTGTTGCCAGCTACGCGTACCTGGCCATTGAGTTCAATGTGCTGCATTGTAATAAAAGTTTAAAATGTGTTACTCAGTCCGGCTCTGGGCCGGACCCCATTGCACCAAAAAGCGTCAGCGCTTTTTATGGGGCTGCAAAGATAGTCAAAATATTTGTACTGCAAAACTTTATGCAGTTTTATTCAACAAGACCTGTGGCTATGTTCCACTGCAATGTCCGGTAATACTTGTCCAGTTCCGCTTTTCCATCGCATGGAAGATACATACTGAAGCCGGAATACGTATCAATTGTAAAGGAATCCATGAACCCAGGGGTTGCCGCACGGTACACCATACAACCATCCACCGCATCATTCAATGCATCAATATCCTCCTCAGATGCTCCTGCCTTTACAACTATATCCACAAGATCATAGAACCAATGACAATCATATCGATAGTACCTCTGTACCTCAAACGGATCAAGAGCAGCAATCTCATTGGCGTACTTGTCAAAAAGTTCCGCACAGATTTCCGCAACAGGTTCAAGACGGTTGCAATCCACAAGAGATATCGTAGCAGACCTGTATAAGCCTGACTGCACTTCATACTGTTCGAAGTAATCCATACATACTGACTTAGGATCAGGAGCGCTACCGGACAGAAGATGTGTCGGCAAAGCCTGATATGCAAATCCATCAGCCAATACTTCGGTCTGCGAAAAACCCACGAGGCCGCACTTCCCTCTCAGTTCATATGCCACCTCAACACCACCCATCAGACACGCATCAAAAAGGATATAGTCAAGATACATCGGAATAGCCCGCGCAAATTCTTCAATCTGGATCTCATATGAAAGATAACTACCATATGCACCCACTTGATCCTGGCCAACGCTCTTGACCATCGGAAGTGACGGATCATACTCCGGTTCCACATACGGGACTCCGCGTCCGACACCCGCATCCCCAGACCTTATGGACATCGCAGGTGCATAGATATAGCTTTTAGGATCAGCATAGAAGCCTGTAGGGAGGTAACCCGAAGCATGAGACGAGAATATCATACCATATGTCTTCGCCGGATAATTATCCTTGACGTATGTCAAGACCTTGTTCAGCTGAGACGGATCCGACGAATGAGTTGATTCCGGATACACTAACAGAGTATCCTTGACAACATCACCCCACATGTCCTTATAAATCCTCATAAGTACAGGAGAATTCGGCTGACTGTAACTTCCCCTCTTTGCAGGTAAGTGCGAGTACACCAACAGCACATCCCTCAAGCGTGCAGCCGTCGGGACATCTCCCGCTATAAGATCCTTGATATCATCATCAAGGTAGTGGCTAAGGGAATTGAATCCGGCAGAATATAGCAGAAGGACATTTCTGGCATCCTCCACCATTTCGCGTCCGGGCTCATCCTCTCCCACGCCGACAGAAGGAACCGTATGCCTGAACTCCGAATAGAAGTCAAAATAGGATTCGCACGCAGAAACCGTCGCCACCGCCATCATGACGGCTGCAATCCTATATATTATATTATCAAGTACTTTATTCATATTTTACTTTGCAACGGACAAAGATACTAAAAGAAATCGTATCTTTGTTTTTTGTGCTGAAAATCACGAAAACCAGCGTATTATTAAAAAACACAAATATGAAACTCATTACCAAAATGATTACAATCGCAGGGCTGGCGGCAGCCTTAGTATCTTGCTCGGACAAGATAGCAAAGAATGCGGACTTCAAGTATCTCGTGGACGAGTTCGCAGACCTCAAGATCATGAGATATCAGGTTCCAGGATGGAACGAGCTCACCCTTCAGCAGAAGGAATACATCTATCATCTTGCAGAGGCCGCAAAATATGGCCGCGACATCATCTGGATGCAGAACTGCAAGTACAACCTTGAGATCAGGAAAGTCCTTGAAAACATCCTTGAGAACTACGACGGAGACAAGACCTCAGAAGACTGGAAGGGATTCGAGACATACGCAAAGAGAGTATTCTTCAGCAATGGTATCCACCACCACTATGCAGAGGACAAGTTCTTCCCAGAGTGCCCTCAGGAGTATTTCCAGAGCCTCATGGCAGCAGTTGGAGACGAGGCAAAGAGCGCTGAGCTTCTTCCTGTCATATATGACCCTGCCATCTTCCCTGCACGCAAGGACATGCACGCAGCTGATATCGTCGCTGCATCCGCAGTCAACTTCTATGAGAACGTATCTCGTGCAGAAGTTGAGGCACTCTACGCTGCAATGGCAGACCCTGACGACAAGACTCCAGTTTCATATGGTCTGAACAGCCGCGTCGTAAAGGGCGAGGATGGAAAGGTATATGAAGAAGTATATAAGGTAGGCGGTCTTTACGGAGCAGCCCTTGAGAAGATCTGCGAACACCTCGCAAAGGCTGCCGAGGTTGCAGAAAACGAGACACAGAAGGCATACATCGCCGACCTGATCGCATACTACCAGACTGGAGATCTCAAGCTTTGGGATACATACAACATCCAGTGGGTGAACGACACACTCGGCACAGTTGACTTTGTAAACGGCTTCGTAGAGGACTACAATGACCCTCTCGGACGCAAGGCCACATACGAGGGTCTCGTCAACTTCAAGGACATTGAAGCATCACGTCGCGCAGAACTCATCAGCGACAATGCACAATGGTTCGAGGACAATTCGCCTGTTGACTCACGTTTCAAGAAAGAAGAAGTGAAAGGCGTGACAGCAAAGGTAATCAACGTCGCTGTTCTTGCCGGTGACTGCTACCCAGCAGCTCCTATCGGTATCAACCTTCCAAACGCAGACTGGATCCGTCGCGAGCATGGTTCAAAGTCAGTGACTATCGCAAACCTCACTTCAGCATATACAATGGCTGCACAGGAGTCTCCGGTAAGCATGCTTTCAGAGTTTGCATGGAACGAGGATGAAATAGAGATGGAGAAGAAGTATGGAGCCCTGACAAACGACCTCCACACTGACCTCCACGAGTGCCTCGGACACGGTTCAGGCAAGCTCCTCCCTGAGACATCTCCAAACGCTCTCGGAGAGTTCAGCTCTACTCTCGAAGAGACACGTGCAGACCTCTTCGGTCTCTACTACCTTGCTGATCCGAAGCTCGTTGAACTCGGCATCCTCCCAGATATGGAGGCATACAAGGCACAGTACACAAGCTACATCCGCAACGGTATGTTCACCCAGTTCACAAGAGTTGCCCTCGGCAAGAAGAACATGGAGGCACATATGCAGAACCGCAAGCTCATCGCAGACTGGTGCTACGAAAAGGGACTTGCTGACAACGTAATTGAGAAGAAGGTGCGTGAAGGAAAGACTTACTTCGTCGTAAACGACCCTGAGGCTCTCCGCGGCCTCTTCGGCGAACTCCTTGCAGAGGTACAGAGAATCAAGTCCGAAGGAGACTATGCTGCAGGTAAGGCACTTGTTCAGAAGTATGCCGTAGACATTGACTACGACCTCCACAAGGAAGTGCTCGAGCGCTACTCCGCTCTCGGTCTGAAGCCTTACGGCGGATTCCTCAATCCTGAGATCGTGCCGGTAATGAAGAAGGGCGAGGTTGTCGATTACGAGATCGTATATCAGGACAATTACCTTGACCAGATGCTTCAGTACGGCAAGAAGTATTCTACTTTATAGTCTTCTGACGTGGTTAAAGACTACAGAAGATATCTTATTATAGAACGTGCGATGTCACAGAACACTGTGGCATCGTATTGTTCTGATGTAGAGAAATTCCTTGCCGCATTCGGCGGAAGACCAGATACTGTGGGTCCATGCGAGATCAAGGACTACCTCGCTACACGCGCCCATCTATCGGAAAGATCCCAGGCAAGACTGGTGAGTTCGTTGAGATCCTTCTTTGACTGGATGACCAAGGAAGGATACATGACAGACAACCCCTGTGATAAGGTGGATGCGCCAAAACTGGGAGTATACCTGCCGAGCGTTCTTTCCGAAGATGAGGTGGACCGCATCATCAGATGCGTGGACACATCCTCGTGGGCAGGCAAACGTGACAGGGCGATACTTGAAGTGCTGTATGGATGCGGGCTGCGTGTATCGGAAGCCTCCGGACTGAAGATTTCGTCTCTGTTCCTTGAACAGGGATTTATCCGCATCATAGGAAAAGGCAACAAGGAAAGGCTGGTCCCGATCGGAGAAATGGCCATTGAGGCCCTGAATACATATATGGAAGACAGACCCACCCCATCCGCAAAGGATGACGACATTGTGTTCCTCAACAGATTCGGAAAGTCCATCAGCAGGGTTTCCCTGTTCAAGATCGTAAAGAAATACACCCTTGCTGCAGGTATCCTTAAGGAGATCTCTCCACACACCTTCAGACATTCCTTCGCAACCCATCTGATCGAGCACGGTGCCGACCTTAGGGTCGTACAGGAAATGCTCGGACACGAGAACATAGCAACCACCGAGATCTATACCCACGTGGACAGCAGCACATGGCAGAAGGAAATCCTGACTCATCATCCGAGAAAATAGTTATATTTGCAAGATATTAACATTAACAAATCACAACAAATGGATAAGAATAGTTACGCATTGGGCATGAGCATTGCCCACAACATGATTTCATCAGGCATCAAGTCTATCGAGTTCGAGGACTTCGCAGCAGGTGTAAAGGCTCTCCTCAACGGTGAGGAGCCTGCAATCTCATTCCAGGAGGCTGGTCAGCTTCTCGACAAGTATTTCGCTGAGCTCGAGGCTGAGCGCAAGGCTGAGGCCGAGGCAATGAGCGCAGCATTCCGCGAGGAAGGCGAGGCATTCCTCAAGATGACTGCAGAGCAGGAAGGAGTAGTAGTGCTCCCTAGCGGTCTTCAGTACAAGGTCATCACAGAAGGAACAGGCAAGAAGCCATCTGCCACTTCGCAGGTAAAGTGCCACTACGAGGGAACACTTCCAAACGGAATGAAGTTCGACAGCTCATATGACCGCGGAGAGCCTGCTGTATTCGGTCTTAACCAGGTTATCGCAGGATGGACAGAGGGTGTACAGCTTATGTCAGAGGGCTCAAAGTACGAGTTCTACATTCCTTACGACCTCGCATACGGTGAGCACGGTGCACCAGGAGCAATCCCTCCATACTCAGCACTTAAATTCGTTGTTGAGCTGATCGAAGTACTCTAAACTGTCATTTCGGCCAAGCTAAGCGCGTGGAGAAATCTATCCTTGAAATATTTACCCTGATAACAGGAGTCATCTATGTCATCCTGGAAATCAGACAGAAAAACGCCATGTGGGTGCTAGGCATAATCACAAGCCTGGCATCCATGCTGGTATTTTACAGTCAAGGGCTTTATGCTTCCTTCGGACTTAACGCCTATTACCTTATAACAGCATTCATCGGGCTGTGGCAGTGGCGCAAGGACAAAGGAGCAATCGAGAACACCTCAAAGATACACCTCAACAAACTTTCCTGGAATGTTGCAGGTATCAGCGCCGTCATTTTCATCGGAGGTTCCATAGGACTGGCTGCAGGAATGGAATATATGAGCGATCTGGGATTCAAGGAGAACCCTATGTCCCTGCTTGACGCATCAGTAGCAGTCCTGAGCGCAGTCGCTACATGGTGGCTTGTTAAGTCATACCTCCAGCAATGGTGGCTATGGATTGCAGCAAATATTCTCAGTCTGGCACTTTGTGCTGCACAGGGAATGTGGTGGATGGCATTCCTATACATATTATATGCGACAGCGGCCGTAATCGGTCTCATACATTGGAAGAAAAACGGAGAATATGTTCATTGTAGTTGAAAGCGGAGCTACCAAGACAGCATGGAGAGCCGTCAGCAATGACGGCAGCGTACGTGCGCTGCAGACTGAAGGCCTTAGTCCTACATGTCTGGACATGGAGCACACGCAGGGAATAGTCCGCAAGGCAATCCCGGAACTGAACCCGGAAGGCAGGCACGTAGAGGAAATCTTCTTCTACGGAGCCGGACTTGTATCACCGCAATCATGCGCTTCGATAGAAGATGCACTTCAGATGTGGTGCCCCATGGCAAATGTACATTTCCATTCAGACATCCTTGCTGCAGCACGCGCCCTTTTCGGAGACGGCAGCGGAGTGGTTGCAATCATGGGAACGGGCTCCAACAGCTGTCTGTATGTAAACGGAGAGATTACAAGAAACATCCGTCCGGGAGGCTTCATCCTTGGAGATGAAGGCAGCGGAGTGTCGCTCGGACGCGCATTCCTGTCTGACCTGATAAAGGGCCTCGTACCATCTGAAATCGAGATGGATTTCAACAAGGAGTTCGGACTTGACTATGCACAGATCGTCAGGAAAGTATATAAGGAGCAGGCCGCCTCGGCGTTCATGGCCTCGCTTGCACCTTTCATTCTTGAGCGCAAGAATGAAAGATATATCCACGGACTTATCGAAGATTGCCTTGAGTCATTCATCACAAGAGCTCTGGAGAGATATGCAGACAACGCACCTGCTGAGATTTCCAGCAAGGTCGGAGTCGTGGGTTCTTTCGGCTGCGCATGTGAAGACATGCTCCAGGAGCTCAGCAAAAAGCACCCTGTTGAGTTTGTAAGATTCATAAAGTCACCGATAGAAGAACTGGTGACATACCACAAGTCTAAATATGGCATATAAAGAGAACTATCCATCTAAACTTCTGGAGGAAGCCGTAGATGCAATAAGCACGCTGCCCGGAGTGGGTCGCCGCAGCGCTTTGCGCCTGGCGCTTCACCTGCTGAAGCAGCCTGCAGAGAACGTGCACCACTTCACCTCAGCCATAGACCGCCTGAGAGATGATGTCAAGTACTGCTGCACCTGTAGGATGATCTCAGATGAGGATATCTGCTCGATATGTTCTGACAGGTCAAGAGACCATAGGACCATCTGCGTGGTAGAGAGTGTCCGCGATGTGATGAGCATTGAAAACACTGGACAGTTCCACGGCGTATACCATGTGCTCGGAGGCATCATCTCCCCTATCAACGGCATTGGTCCCTCTGATCTGACGATCAGGGAACTGGTCGATCGCGTTGCCGCATTCGCATCACCCGAGGGAATGTTCGAAGCCGATGCGCCAGGCATCGACGGAGCACCGGCTGAGGTCATCCTTGCCCTCAGCGGAGACGTGGAGGGAGAGACAACCGCGTTCTATATCTACAGACAGATTGCACAATATGGGGTCAAGGTTTCGTCCCTTGCACGCGGTTTGGGATTCGGTGATGACCTCGAATATGCCGACGAACTGACATTGGGACGATCGATCATTAACCGTCAGGTTTTCAAACCATAAATTTGGTACTTTGAAATAAAAAGGATAAATTTGTAGGCTTGTGTGTTATACGCAAGCCTGTTTCGTGTAATATGAACTCGTTCCGACGACTGGCCGGAACACAAAAGGACGAGGTATGATCGAAATTTTCTACAAGAAAGACGGACAGATGATGGTTTCCCAGTCGGAGACCGACTTCGCTACCATTCCATATGAAAACGTAATCTGGATTGACCTTTATTCCCCTTCCGGCGACGAGAAGAGGGCAACAGAGTCGTTCCTCGGAACAACGATCCAGAACAGGGCGCAGGCAGAAGAGATTGAGATTTCATCACGTTTCTCCGAAACAGAGAAGGCAATCTTTGCAAATACCAGCTTCCTCATCCCTGGTCCAGAAGAATACAACGAAGAGACAGTATCATTCATACTTACAGACAATATCCTGACAACATTGCGCGAATGTCCGCTGCGAAGCTTCACTGACCTGCAGCGCAGACTTCTCGCTTTCCCTAAATTATACTCGTCAGGACATGTAGCCTTCCTCAGCATCCTGGAACAGCGTATTGACCTTGATGCCGATATGGTGGAGATAGTTTCCAAAGAGATCACCCAGTTCACAAAGAAGATCAGTTTGGGAGAAGACATCAGCGAGGAGTTCCTCATCGACCTCAACCAGATGCAGGACAACACAATGCTCATCCGCGAGAACATCGTCGACAAGCAGCGAGTTATCTCAAGCATTCTCAAGAGTGCAAAATATCCGAAGGAATATCAGGCAAAGCTGAACGTCCTCCTAAAGGACATCTCGTCACTGATCAACCACACCAACTTCAGTTTTGAGAGACTTGAATACCTCCAGAACACTGTACTTGGTATCATCAACCTCGACCAGAACAAGATCATGAAGGTGTTTACCCTCGTTTCGCTGATGCTGATGCCTCCGACATTGATCGCAAGCTTCTTCGGAATGAACGTAAGGTTCGGATGGTTCGGCACCTCATGCGTATCATGGCTGATTGCTCTGGCACTTATGGCAATTTCTACAATCATTATATTCTGGATATTCAAAAAAAGAAACATGTTCTGACACGAACATGTTTCTTTTGTCTCACCCCCTGTCACTTCGTGACATCTCCCCATAATATTGACGGCCTACGGCCGGTCTGCGAAATCGTTCCGATTTCTTGACTAGGGGGAATTTCGCCCCTACCCGGGACGGTCCAAAAATTCTTCGAGCTTTTTGGCCTAAAAAAATTAAGAGGTTGCAAGCATCAATGCCTGACAACCTCTTAAACGTGTACTAAAACCTAAACCTGCTGCAAAGATGCACATAGATTTTAGAATGTTGCAAATATTTTTGTAAAAAAGTTGCAAAAAAACGTTTTTTCCGACTTTTTTACATCACGACGCGTACATTATCCACCCAAAGCGTATTTCCGACTCCCCCGTAAAATGCCTTTCCGCAACTAGAGATTATATTGATAATAAGATGGGTCGGCTCAGTGCCTGGTTCTGCCCAGCCGTCTTCCTGTATGATTACATTATCACCGCGACTGTTCAAAGCATGATATGCTGATTCGGGATCATTCTTGAGCCCCATATACTCCTTGTAGTATGGTTCGCCTGTTATGTCTCCATAGTTGATCTCCAACTCATATCCTTCCACCCATTCGGGAATGTCTTCAGATATTCTCCAGATAGCAGTTCCTACCCTAAGTGCGTGAACGACACCGTTTTCATCTTCCCACCTTTTCTGCAGCATAACAGTTATCTCTGCAAAATCCGGATAACCCATAGCTTTAAGTCTGGAGAAGCCTGTTCCGCGTATCGTCTCATAACCGACATCTGCCTTGATATCCATTGCGATAGCCTTAGGCGTGCTTGTGAAAGGGATGCCATAGAAGACTTTGGCCATCGGATCCCTCGTTGTCGTTATAGGTTCAGGTAGTATTCCGACGATGAGAGCTCCTTGACAGATAACATCCATATTTATGACTCCAAGTGCCTTGACTTCCTCTACATGGGTCTCGATCCTCGCACAGTAGCCGTCACCTCTTTTCTCTGGGTAAATAGTATTGTTTGTCTTGACAACGCCGGCAACTATCGCCAGCACATTATTAGTTCTCCAGAGATACCCTTTCGGTGCCGAAAACGGTGTTTTACCGGTAAATGTAGTATCCTGATCTCCGTAAAATTCATACAGAGTCTTTGTCTCTCCGCCGATAATTCCAGACTCCTTTACCTGCCTCATGGACCAAGAGTCAAATGTGCCATATTCATTGATGGCATCGACCACCGACTGCTGAGCATTCGCATTGACAGTAAAAAGAATAGACGCTATAAGCGGTATAGCGAAAAGTCCTGTTCGTCCCATAAAATTTCTTATATTTGCAATTCCGATTGCAAATATAAGAACGATTCGCTTACGATTGTTGTTGACATAATGAGAATCAGATCCATTTTATCCATATTAGTCATCTTTTTGACACTCCAGCTGAATGCACGACCAATCAAGCTGGAAATCCGGACCTTCACTCAACCGGACGGAAGCACTTTCCAAGTACGACGCTACGGTGACGAATTCCTTAAAGTAATCACTACCACACAAGGCCATGCCATAGTACGCGATAGCGAAGGATGGTGGTGTTATGCCATATATAACAATGATGGCAGCAAAGAAAGCAGCGGATTCAAGGTCGGCTGCGACACTCCATCTGACGTTCTTTCACGAAGCAAGGACATCCCTCACGAAGCATTGGCTGCGAACGCACAAAGAAAGAGAGTGCCGTTTGCACAGGAAGGCGAAGGCATTCTCAGAAGAACCCTTAAGGCACAAGGGGTGAGGCAGCAATCCAATACTGCAACGACAAAGCACGGTCTTGTTATCCTTGCCCAATATTCTGACGTGAAGTTCAAGTACAAAAAACAGGACTTCGTCAACATGCTGACAAGTAAAGGATATAGCATAAACGGCGCTACAGGCAGTGCAAAAGAGTACTTTGACAGCCAGTTTGAGGGCATGTTCGAATTTGATTTCCATGTCAGCGAAATAGTGACCTTAAGCCACGAAAGATCGTATTACGGAAAGAATGACAGATACGGAGATGACGTTAAACCCGCAGAGATGGTAGCAGAAGCATGCAGGCTTGCCTTCGAAGAGGGTACTGAATTTTCGCTGTTCGATGACGACTCTAACGGTAAGGTCGACAATGTATTTATAATATTTGCCGGAGAGGACGAAGCCGATGAAGGGTCCAGCGAAGATTGTATCTGGTCGCACTCATGGTTCATCTATGAAGGCGCAGGAATCAGACTTGAGCTGGACGGCAAATCCATAGACCAGTACGCATGTACATCGGAACTCATGCCAGGAGGTGCCATCACAGGTATCGGCACATTCTGCCATGAATTTGCGCATACATTGGGGTTACCGGACCTATATGACACCGATTACGATGAAAGCGGAGGAGAAACAGCTGGCTTATGGCTCTCCACCTCACTTATGGACGGGGGTAACATGAACAACAACTTCAACACACCTCCTTATTTCAATGCCATAGAAAGGGAAATCCTGGGACTATCAGAGCCTATAGTTCTGGAACACAACGGTTCTTACACTCTCCCTCCTATTCACAAAGGCGGACAATACTACAAGGTCAAGTGCGATAATAAACCCCAGGAATATTACTTGCTTGAATGCCGCGCCAATGATGGCTGGGACAAGTATATCGGAGGCACAGGAATGCTGGCATACCATGTCGATAAAACCAAGCCGGGTATATGGAATAACAACAACACAGTCAACGCCAATCCATATCATCAGTATGCCGACCTGATTGAAGCTGACGGCAGAAGCGACAGAATCACTGAAAGCAACGCCCATATGCTATTGAACATCAGCGGAATATTCTTCCCATATAAAACCACAGCAACAAGCCTCACTCCTGAGTCCAAACCAGGTTTCACTTTCTGGTACGGCGGCAAGACAAACACATCCATAACAGATATCAAGCGTAGCGGAGACAACATCACTTTCGTAGTCAGCGGGCTGAAGGGAGATACTCCACCGGCTGTTACCAACGTCAAGGTTGAAACGTTCATGGATGCCGCAATACTCAGCTTCGAAAGCAAGAGGCCTTATAACAGCGAGGCCAAGATAGTATGGGGATTGGAGGGAAAGGAAAACGAGGTCATCAGCATCCAACCTTATGATACCGGCAAATATGCCGTCATCATAGAAGGACTCACACCACAAAAGACCTACTCGGCAATCATATCCTTCGTTGCAGGAGGTATAGCAGGACCTGAGACAAAACATTCATTCATGACCAGCAGGGCCGCACCTGTAGAGTGGGCTTATATATATATCGGTAAAAACACCAATGATGACGGAACCTACAACGCAGGAACCAAGATACCGCTTAGAGTCTATAATGCTTCTGGCGCAGAGGCTATAGAATGGGAACTCAACGGAGAAGAAATCAGTCCTGCTGGAGACGGATACTTCACCATACAGGACGAAGGGATCCTCCGAGCTATCGTATATTGGCCGGAAGGAGGCACCGACATACTTGAAAAGCACATAATACTTTCGGAATAACATGAAGCCAAGATACTTATCAGGCATTGCCCTGACATTCATAGCAATAACAGGCTGCGTCAGTCCGCAGCCGGACGAGATTCTGCTGCCACGGACAGAAATCTCTCTTTCAATCAAGGGAGAAGTTACAATGGAATTCGTCCCGACCACCTGTCAGATAGCTTACAACAGCGAGAGGAACGAGTTCCGACTTATGAACGACAGCCTCAGCGACTGGTTTATATTCAGAAGCGATGCTGCCCCTACAGATGTCGGTCAGGAAGTCAACGCTTCCCTTGAGTACACATCGCAGAAAAACACCAAGAAACTGACAGACCTGACCTTCCGCGTTGAGAAGACCGCATTAGACGGCACGACCTGGCTATGGAATCAGGACAAAAAGATTGGAATCGTCATAAAGGTGCTATAAACTCCAGACAGGGAAAACAGCTTCACAAGTTCTATCAATCGAGTAGGAGGAAAACAAAAGTAGGTTTTCCTCCTACTTTTGTTTTCCGACCTCTCACACCACCGTACATGCGGGTCCGCATACGGCGGTTCCTTATCTGCAATGATACTTTTCGTAGTATCCCATCAGTGACGGGT
>JAFYRK010000101.1 GCA_017559545.1 Bacteroidales bacterium | reverse complement strand
TGGCAAGCCTGCCATCTTCTCCACCAGCGGAGTTACCCACTTGAGCTTGATAAGCTGCATGGCCTGAGCATCGTCCAGAGCCTCGATAGTCTTCTTGGTCTGGATATGCAAATCCTTTTCAGCCTCTTTCACTTGTTTCTTGAGGGCTTTTTCCTCATTCATCAGCGCCGACACCTTGCGAAGAACGACCAGCGTCTCCGGCTCAGCATCCTTTGCTTTCAGCGTCTTAGTGATTTCCTTGGGCACAAATGCGTCCTTGGCTTCGGTGACAAAATCGCGTTCCTTATCCTCCTCGCTCAACTCTTCGAGCAGAGATTCATACTCAGCGGCAATCTCGGTCAGGCGAGCTTCATCTGCCTTGAGTGCTGCAAGGTTAGAAGCGATCAAGGTCTCCTGAACCAAGGCAAAAGGAATCACATGGCCGACCCAGCCGTCCTGAACCTCCTGGTCTTTGCCATCCTTTTTCTTGAGCACCATATTGGGGTCAACCTGTTTGACAGCGGCAAAGCCCTCAGTCTGGATAATTTCAAGGTCAACGGCAATCTTGCCCCACACATCATCCAAGAGCTGATAGGCAGCGTATTTATTCACCAAGGGGATGCCGCTCAGGCGGGAGAAGATATCATCGCTGAGGCTGGATTCCTCCTTGGAGGGATTCAGCTCCATCATTCTATCGAGCAGTTCAGCAGAAAGGAACGCTTCAAAATCAGCAAACGCGCTGCGATAATTTTCCGTAAATGCCGCTACGTCCGGGTGAGTAAAGACTGCATCCTTGAAATCAGCCACCTTGGCATGGCAATACGCTGCATTATCAGAAGCAAACAAGGAAGCTTTCAGCGTTGGGAACGCCTGCCAGTACTCATGCAAATCTGCCAGCTCAGACTCAGGAATCCCGCCGAACATGGAAGCGTAGATATCCCAGCTCTCTGCCTTTTCTGAAGAATCCACATAGCGCGGAATGTTGAGGTTGTATTCGTTGCGGCGAATCTCATCGCGGCTCACCACACGGGAGAACTTTTCCATATCCGAGCGAGAGGTCACGACATCCACAATTTTTTTGATATCGCATGCCCGCAGCACGTTGTTCTTGCCCACTTTAGCAAAGCCCTTGGAGGCATCCACGATAAGAACATCCGTATTGTCTCGCTTCTGCTTCAACACCATGATGATGGTCGGGATACCTGTGCCAAAGAAAATGTTGGCGGGGAGGCCGATAATGGCATCAATGTGGTTGTTCTCAATGAGATTCTTACGGATAGTACCCTCTTCACCGCCACGGAACAGCACGCCATGAGGCAGCACGATGGTCATGATACCATCAGGATTCATGTGATACAAATCATGCAGCAGGAATGCGTAGTCTGCCTTTCCCTTGGGGGCGAGGCCAAAGCGGGCATATCGGGGGTCAGAATCCTTATCAGTCGGATTCCAAGCCTGAGAATACGGCGGGTTGGACACAACAGCATCCACATACAGCGGGGCGTAGGTGTTAATCGGGTCATTCTCATCAAAGAACGGCCAGTCTTCTTCCAGCGTGTCGCCATTGCGGGTAACGATGTTATCCGGGATGATACCACGCATAACCAGATTCATACGAGTCAGGTTGTAGGTATTCTCCTTGAGTTCCTGGGCGAAGTATTTGATGTTATTCTCGCTCCCCATGTAGCGGGCAACACACTTGCCGATGTTGATAAGCAAGGAACCGGAGCCACTGGTGGGGTCGTAAATCTTAATTTCAGCCCTGTCCTTGAGGTGGTCTGCCACAATCTCAGACATCAGCAAGGAGACCTCATGCGGGGTGTAGAACTCGCCCGCTTTCTTACCGGCGTTGGCAGCAAAGTTGCTGATAAGGTATTCATAGATGAAGCCCAGCACATCGTAGTCCTGCTTGCCATCCATGGGAATATCCTTGATGAGGTACAGCAGGTCGCGAATGGCTTTCGTTCGAGCACCGGAGGACTCGCCCAGTTTGGACAGCCCGGTTTCCAACGTGGCGAAAATCTTGTCAAATACCTTCTTGTGGGAGGTGTTGATTAAACGGCTGAAAGCAGAAAGCGCATCGGTCACATTAGCCGCTGTGAAATCATTTCCTTGTGCAATCCATGTAGAGAACAGATTTTCATAGGAGATGAAGTAGCCGATATTGGAGCGTACAAACTCCATCGTTTCGGCATCATCTTCCGTCACATCCGGCAGGTATTCGTCCGTCCAATCGTGTTCTTTCAGGAACTTAACTTGCTTATCAGAAAGAAACTTGTAGAAAATGAAGCCCAGAATATAGTCCTTATATTCGTTAGCTTCGATTTTGGAGCGCATCTTATTCGCTGACTCCCAGATTTTTGACGC
>JAFYRK010000100.1 GCA_017559545.1 Bacteroidales bacterium | reverse complement strand
GTGGCTGACATTTAAGTAAGAGAAGGATATCGAGATTTTCGGTATCCTTCTTCAATTTTTCGATTCTCAGAGAGTTGTTTTGGAGTTTCAGAGATATTATCTCTCTATTTTGCCATCATTTTCACGATTCTTCGGATGTTCGCTGCGAAGATTGTCATTGCTCCCTGCATTTCCATGTATGACAGTCCATATGACAGGGCTCTGTCATATCCTAACACGTTCTTTAACTCCGAGTTCTTTGCTTCGATCTTGTATCGTTCTCTTGACAATAGCTTGAAGCGTTCCGTTTCTTGGAACTTCATCTGAGCTTTATGTTCATCCGATTTTATCGAGACAGAATAAGACTTCGTTTTTGCTCCATCTTTATAACAACCTTCACGTAGAGCACAGGTCTTGCATTTCTCGACATCAAAGAAGTAGACCATAGCTTGATTTGTTCCCTGTCCTTTCTTTCCTTGACGTGCTTTTCTAATTGCCATATGTCCAGCAGGGCAGACAAACATACCTGCATCTTTGTTGTAGTCAAACCTGTCTTCATCTTTTCTGTTGCCCTGACTGATGTTTGGGTTCAGACGTGATACCAACTCTATATCCTCTTCTGTAGCCATTTTTATATTATCTTTTCCAGAATAGGCTGCGTCACCGATAATCACATCTACGTCCACGCCGTTGCAACGGCTTTTCTGAACAAGATTCGCTAACTCTGGGCCATCGCCTTTTTCGCCAGATGTAACAGTAGCAGCAGTTATTATACGCTCCGGAGTCATTGCTATATGGGTCTTATATCCAAAGAAAGCATCGTCTGCACTCTTATGACCGACTCTGGCATCTCTATCCTTTGAGGTATTATCCATGGAAATAGCCCTGGTATATAGAGAAATTCAGCAGTTACTTATTAAGGATGAGAGTGTTACACTTCCAAAGGTGGGAGAATTTGCAATTGTGGCAAAATCTGCAACTTTTTTGGAAGATTGCAGGACAATTCTTCCTCCAAAGAAGGAACTTTTGTTTTCTCCATCATCTGAGCAGGGTGAAAATGATGTTTTTCAGCCATGGCAGCAGGAGCTGGCAGAGGAAATTTCCCGCCAGTTGCAGCTGAACAGTGCATTTGAGGTGCCTGGATTCGGCATTTTCAGACAGACTGAAGGGGGAGAGCTCTCCTTTGAGGTTTCTCCTGAGTTTGATTTTGCTCCCGACAGTTTCTCTCTTGAGGCGATTTCCCTTGAATTGAATCCTGAGCCTGTTCAGGAGCAGAATGAGCTTGATCCAACCGTGGAGGAAGAGGTTGATACGGAAATGGAGCAAGCCGTTGAGGAGCCTGCTGAAGAGCCGGAAGTGCCACAACCGGCACATGCTGATCCACAGCCACAACCACAACTACAGCATGTGCATGTAAGTGCTGCCACAAAACAGAAAGCTCTAATGTGGATCCTTGTGGCGGCAATTGTATTGCTGCTTATCATTCTGTTCGTGTTGCTTTTCAAGGAACAGTTTGCGCAGATGGTCAGGAACCTTCTATATACTGAGGAGGAGCTGCAGATCATTGAGCAGTGGAGGCAAGGCTATAATCTTTAGGAATCTTCTCCCCAATTGAATATCTTCAGGCCGAATGTGCGTGCCATAGCTATGGCGTGCTCGGTTATCTGTGATTTCATTCCTTCATATACGGCCCATCCTTTGTGTGCAGAGAAACAGTAGATCTGCATTGGAAGTCCTGTGGCGGTAGGGTCCATATGTCTTACCATTGTAAGGATGGTGTTGTTTATCCCTTTGTGCTTATGTATATAGGTGGCCATGTATATTCTGTACAGTTCAAGGTTGGTGACCTGTGATGTGTCTGCAGGGAGTTGTACCAGGGCGCCCAGCTTCTGCAATTCGTCGGGAGAACAGAAATGGACATAATCCATGTCCAGGTTTATGTTGATGGTCATCCTGCGGCCCCCGCTCTCGTCCATGCCTCTCCAGTTCTGGAAGGAGCTGCTTACAAGGGAGTATGATGGTACGGTAACGATGGTGTTGTCGAAGTTCTGCACCTTTACGGTGATGAGGGAGATGTCAATCACGTTGCCGTTGGCAAGGGTGCCGGGAACTACTATCCAGTCGCCTATGCGTACCATGTCGTTGGAACTCAACTGGATGCCTGAGACAAACCCTAGAAGGGTGTCTTTGAAGATAAAAGAGACTACTGCGGCAAATGCGCCAAGACCGGTGAGGAGTTTGGCGGGTGATTTGTCGAGAAGAATGGCAACTATGATAATTCCTCCCACAAAGAACATTATTATGCGGGTAATCTGTTCTATTCCCTTGAGTGG
>JAFYRK010000099.1 GCA_017559545.1 Bacteroidales bacterium | reverse complement strand
GTATTTTGTGGAGCAGAAGGCTATGCACCCATATAAAGGAAGAATGCTAGCGATGTTGATCTTTGCCTTTTTCCCTCTCTTCGCTCTCTTTGCACAGCCACTTGGACAGTATTCTGCATGGTGGCCTGCAATCGTGATCGGTCTGGCAGGTGCCGGACATCAGGCATGGTCTGCAAACCTTTATTCAACAGTAGGTGACATGTTCCCTAAGTCTGCCGTTGCAGCCATTACGGGAATCGGAGGAATGGCCGGTGGTATCAGCTCATTCATGATCAACAAGGGAGCAGGTGTTCTCTTCACTTACTCCGAGAATGCAGGAGCAGCCTTCACTTTCCTGGGCTTTGAAGGAAAGGAAGCAGGATATATGATAATGTTCTGTCTTTGCGCCGTTGCTTATGTGATTGCGTGGAGCGCAATGAAGGCTCTTGTTCCAAAGTATAAGAAGATTGAACTATGAGACGATTCCTACCGTTGATATTATGCTTGTCCCTGGGGCTCGCAGGGTGTACACCGGATGATCCGGTGGATGCTGTTGTGGACCTGACTGCACCTGCTGGAGTGAAGTTGGCGGCTTCTGACCAGTCTTCTCTTACTTTTTCGTGGGATGAGGTGGCAGGTGTGTCATATTATGTGGCACGCCTTGAGACCGCTTCAGGCACTCTTGCGCCAGGAGGACAGACTACAACGAAGGAAACCTTAGTGAAATATCAGGGCTTGACAGCTAACACTTCATATGTCTTTACTGTCAAGGCAAGAATCGGTGACGCAGAGACTCCGTTCTCGGAGCCTCTGTCTGCCGTGACTGTCGAGGGGTATGATCCTGAACCATCACCGACTCCGACACCAGAGCCTTCAGATGCCTATGCTGAGTTCAAGATTCCTGCTGTGGAGGATGAACATAAGCTCCAGCTTGCTTTCCCAGGAGCGGAAGGCGGTGGAATGTACACGACCGGAGGACGCGGTGGCAAGGTCATTCATGTGACAACTCTTGCAGACAGCGGTGCCGGTTCTCTCAGAGCAGCTCTTGCTGAATCTGGTGCAAGGACGATTGTGTTTGATGTGGCAGGAGTGATTGATCTGAAGTCTACTATCAATATCGCGACCGGTGATGTAACCATCGCCGGTCAGACGGCTCCTGGAGATGGAATCTGCATAAAGAATTATGATGTCAAGTTCGAGAAATCCGACAACATCATTATCCGTTTTGTGCGTTTCCGAATGGGAGACGAAGCAAAGAGAGAGGCAGACGCCTTGTGGGGAAGATATAACAGAAACATCATTCTTGACCATTGTTCGATGTCATGGTCTACTGACGAGTGCGGATCGTTCTATGCAAATGAATTCTTTACTCTGCAGTGGAGTATCCTGACTGAGAGTCTGCGTTATTCAGTGCACGGTAAGGGGGAACATGGTTATGGCGGAATATGGGGTGGAAAGAATGCCTCATTCCATCATAATCTTCTGTCTTGTCACGACAGCCGTAATCCGAGAATCGATCATCCGCAGATTTATGATGACTATGTCTCTACACATCGTGGGAATGTGGATTACAGATGCAATGCCGTTTATAACTGGGGTGACAACGTTACTTACGGTGGAGAGGATGGATGGTTCAATGTGGTGAATAACTACTATAAGCCAGGTCCTGCTTCTTCAGACAGGAAATACTTTGTTGACGCATATGGTGTTTACGACAAGAATGGAGTAAGATATGCAGACAGTTATCCGGAATTGTATCTGAGCGGAAATGTCAACTCAAAGTATCCTGAACTTGGAGCTGCCAACGATGTTTCAACCATCTACTGGCACAATGGTGAGACATACGGAAACTACAAGACTCTGTTGTCTTCTCCACTGCCGCTAAATGGACCATCAGGCAAGAACGTCTATACTACCACTCATTCTGCAGAAGATTCCTTCGGCCGTATCTGTCAGTTCGCTGGAGCTTCTTTGGCACGCGACGCTGTTGATGTAAGGGCAAGCTCAGATGCAGTCAGTGGCAAAGCAACCATTACTGACGGTGGCAATGGATCGAAAAATGGTCTCATTGACACTCAGACTGCAGCCGGTGGCTGGCCTTCATACAACGCAACCTCAGATGACCTTGCAAAAATAAAGGATTCCGACGGTGATGGAATGCCCGATTGGTTTGAAGACAAGTTCTCATTGGATGCTTCGAAAGCTTCGGACGGGAATCAGGTGACTCTGGATCCTTACGGACGTTACACAAATCTTGAAATGTACCTTCATTATCTG
>JAFYRK010000098.1 GCA_017559545.1 Bacteroidales bacterium | reverse complement strand
GCGGCAGATAAAGGTCCACTTCATGATCATGGTTCTGATGCGTTCGCGCTACAAGTTCGTCTTCCTTCAGAACGTTCCCTTTACTTCTAAATCAACTATCTATGCGCATCATCTTGCGTTCAGATACTTCGGAGGAGTTCCTAAGCAGGTCGTGTATGATCAGGATCGAAGAATGCTTGTGAACGAGAACTACGGAGACTATATCATGACTGATGAGTTCGCCAAGTACGTGAAATCCGTTGGCTTTGAACCGGTCTTCTGCATGCCATACGATCCTGCCAGCAAAGGTCAGTCGGAGGCTGTCGTGAAGTATGTGAAGAACAACTTCCTCGCTGGTAGGACTTATGTGAACATAGATAGCCTTAATGACGAAGTTCTAGGCTGGCTTGATAGAACAGGTAACGGAAAGGTGAACAGCACGACTAGGCTCGTACCTGCTGAAGAGTTCAAGACAGAGCAGCTGGAACTGATGCCATATGTTGAAACTATGCAAGAACCTGGACTTGAGGCCCGTGAGTACAGCATCCGCAAGGATAACACTCTACTGTATCACAGCAACTTCTATAGCCTTCCTCTGGGCACTTACGAAGGTCCTGGTTCAAAAGTCCTTGTATCTAAGAATGTTGACAGCAATGAACTTGAAATATATGACCCAAAGGACTTTTCCCTCATCACCCGTCATCAGATAAGTGTATTGAGAGGCAGGTATATCACAAAAGAAGGCCATGCAAGCAGCCGCAGCAGGGATATCCTTGAGTCTGAGCAGATCCTTCGCACGTTCTTCAACGAATGGTCCGATGACAGCCTGCTGTCGCTCTTCCTGACGGCTCTGAAGAATGACCGTCCGAGGTACTATCGCAAGAGCGTTACCTCCATGGCGGCCCTTCTTACCGACTATGACAAGACAACTGCCCATACTCTTCTCGAGATGTTTGCAGAATCCAAAGTGTACAATGCAAATACAATGAAGGAGATAGCGGGTCAGCTTGCCGACAGGATGGAGAACCTTCCCAAAGCCAAGCCGATCAATATCGGACTATCAAGTGCTGATATCACCCCTGAGAAGCGTTCCATCAACGAGTATAAGGATATAATAGGTAATGATGAGGAGGCAAAGTAATGGAGAACAATACATTGACTACAAGTATTGAAGACGTTCGTCTATATGCAAAGGCCTTACGTCTGAGCCATCTACGCAACGGATGCGCAGAGATCATCCACAAGGCTCAGATTGAGAAGCCTTCATACATGGAGTTCATAATGAGAATCCTTAAGGATGAGGTTGCGGTCCGTCAGCAGAACGACCTTCTTCGTAGAATGAAGCAGGCAAAGCTTCCAAGGAACTGCGACCTAGATAACTTCGACTTCAATCATAGTGCTGGCATCACCAAGTCTCAACTTCAGCAACTTAGAGAGCTTGTGTGGCTTGACCAGATGTTCAACCTCATCTTCATGGGTCCGTCAGGCACAGGAAAGACCTATATGGCCGCAGGACTTGTCAGAGATGCAGTAATGAAGGGTTACAGGGCTCAGTTCGTGACTATGGATAATCTGATCAATGTCTTAAGAATGAAGGATGTGTCATCTTCCGCAATGTGCGCATATAATGGTTATCTGAAGTCAGATCTCTTTGCAGTTGATGATATCATGCTCATGCCGATGAAGAAAGAGGAGGCTGTTGCGTTCTTCAATCTTATCAATGCCCTGCATGAGAAGACATCTGTAATAATAACCACCAATAAGGCCCCTACTGAGTGGGTTGAAGTTCTTCAGGATGAAGTACTTGCAACAGCTCTACTAGACAGACTTCTGTATCGATGCGATGTCGTAAAGCTGAGCGGATCTTCTTATAGAATGGAAAATAGGTCAGGCTTTCTTGATACTAAAAAGGAGGATAAAGCATGAAAAGAAAGAATAGAGAAGCGCTTCGTACTGCCT
>JAFYRK010000024.1 GCA_017559545.1 Bacteroidales bacterium | reverse complement strand
AACAGTTCACTGTCTTTATTTTTTGTTCTCTTATAGGTGTTCTTCTCTACAGTATTTAGATACTCCTTAAAGCCCTCTATCCAGTCAGCATCTATATCTTTGAATGTGGTTTTCTCATCACAGTACACCTCCAGATATTTTAAGTAGCTATGCCAGTTACCCCAGTTGCCATTACTTTCGGGATTTTGGTGTCTATCCTCGCACATCTTTCTATAGTATTGTAGAAAGGGAGTATCTAACTTAAATTGTTTAGTAAAGCCATATTCTCCGTTCTGAATCTCAATTTGTCTTTTGGCTCTGCGTGCCTGTGCATTTAACAATGTCTGTCTGTTTTGTTCTTTCTCTGCTGGTGTTGTTGCTTTGATAAGATACAATTTCAGGAATTCATATTCACGCTTGCCGTTCCAGTATATATCCAAATACAGGCTAATATTTCCGTTTGCCAAGACCTTTTCCCTTAGCTTCACTGGCTCCTTTTTTGTCTTACTAATCTTGCTCGTTTTCATACCTGGGTTTTGTTACTGAGCAACAAAATATGTTACTCAAATCGTTTCAGGTAACAAAATAACAACAAAAAAGTAACAAAAACAAGGAAAATTGAGAAAAAACAAAGAAAAGGACTGAATTTAACAAAACAGCCCTAAAGTATTGATAAATAGCGATTTTATTTCCTGGTTTTTTCTTTGTTTTTGAGGTTTAGAAACACAACCTCACTTTCCGATGCAAAAATTCTTAAAGATATTCCCAAGCACATCTTCCACATCGAAAGCACCACCCACAATCTCAGCCAGATGCGATAAACATTCCCGCAAGTCTTGCGAAACGAAGTCGCCCGAGAGGTTCATCAGCAAGCCGTCTTGTACGCGGTGGATGGATTCGAGGGCGCGAACCAAGGCTTCGTAGTGGCGGATGTTGGTCACAATCACGTCGTTCTGTGAAATCTCTGGAAGGGCAGCGGTTTCTACCAGAAGGGTTTCCAGTTCGTCCAGTCCCATGCGGTTCTTGGCAGAAAGGAAGAGTTTAGGAGCATCCACTTCCTCGAAGGTGCGGGTCATTTCGGAGCGTCGCTCAGGAGTAATCTTGTCGCACTTGTTGAAGAGGACGATGAGGTTCTTTCCTTCGCAGTAAGGCAGGATTTCGCTCTTCAGTGCTTCCCAGTCCACTTCGCTATCGGAGTCTATCATCCATAGCACGATGTCGGCCTGGCTCATCTTCTGGAAGGTGCGCTCTATACCGATGCTTTCCACTACATCGGTGGTCTGGCGGATGCCTGCCGTATCGATGAAACGGAAGGTGATGCCACGAAGGTTGATGGTATCTTCGATCACATCTCTCGTGGTACCGTGGATATCGCTCACGATGGCTTTCTCTTCGTTCAGAAGGGCGTTGAGTAGGGTGGACTTACCGGCATTGGTCTCGCCGATGATAGCCACCGGTACACCGTTCTTGATGGCATTGCCTACATTGAACGAATGGGCCAGACGGGCGATGACGCGTTCTATCTCGTCCGCTATCTGCGAGAGTTCGGTGCGGTCTGCAAACTCCAGTTCCTCGTGGTCGCTGAAGTCGAGTTCCAGTTCCATGAGCGAGGTGAGGTGAAGCAGTTTGTCTTTCAGTATGGACAGTTCCTGACTGAATCCGCCACGCATCTGGTTCATGGCCATACGGTGGGTGGCGGTAGAGGTAGAGGCAATGAGATCGGCTACGGCTTCGGCCTGGCTCAAGTCCATCTTGCCGTTGAGGAAGGCACGTTGGGTATATTCGCCCGGAAGAGCCGTACGGCATCCGCACTCAATGAGGCGGCGCATCACTTGCTGAAGGATGTACGACGAGCCGTGGCAGGATATCTCCGTAGAGTTCTCGCCAGTGTAGGAGTGGGGGGCACGGAAGACGGAAACCAGGACTTCGTCGATGATTTCTCCTTCTGCCGAATGGATCTTGCCGAAGGTCAGGGTATAGGGCTTGCGCTCATCCAGGGGTTGTCCGCCGATGGGTGTGAAGATTTTCGATGTGATGCTGATGGCTTCGGGACCCGATACGCGGATCACTCCGATGGCTCCACCTTGGGCGGTGGCTATGGCGCAAATGGTTTCTTGTTGGTTCATTGTTTGTTATAGATGTTTTTTACAAGTGTATCTACCATCTTCTCGAGGTAGATGCGGTCTGTTTCGTCGAATGTGGCGAGTTCGTCACTGTCTATATCGAGTACACCGAGCACTTCGCCATGGGCTATCATGGGGACTACGATTTCCGATTTCGAAAGCGAACTGCAGGCTATGTGGCCCGGGAATTGTTCTACATCGGGCACTACTTGGGTCTTTTCTTCGGCCCATGCGGTGCCGCATACGCCGCGTCCCTTGCGGATGCGGTAGCAGGCTACATCGCCCTGGAAAGGACCGAGTACCAGTTCTCCGTTCTTGACCAGATAGAAGCCTGTCCAGAAGAACCCGAAGGCTTCGCGGAGGGCTGCACAGGTGTTGGCCAGGACGGCTGTCTCGTCGGTTTCTCCACTGATGAGGAGTTCCCAGTCGGGAAGGAAATGCTGGTATTTCTCTTCTTTGTCGATTATATCTGTCTTAAAACTTTGTTCCATATTAAATTCGTTCAAGCACTTTCTGAATCAACGATTCGATGCTGTTCTTATATTCTGTATTCATTTCCTGGGCGTATCGGTTGGCGATGACCATACATACGGTGGTGGCTTTATGTCCCATGAGACGGGATAATCCGGCCAGTGCTGAACTTTCCATTTCGTAGTTGGTAATGCAATGTCTGCCATGACGGAAACTTTCTATCTTGGCATTCTGGTGCTCGTCCGCCAATGGTACGCGGAGTGCGCGTCCTTGGGGGCCGTAGAAACCGCCGGCTGCAATGGTTACGCCACGTGTCATATCGTCCTGGGCGATGCGCTCCATGAGTTCCGGGTCGCAATTGATGACGTACGGGTAGGCTTGGCATTGGTTGCCGGACCATCCCATATGGCGGACAAAGGACATCTCGAACGCTAAATCGCATACTTCTTCCCTTCCTGCATAGAAGTTGAGGAGTCCGTCGAAGCCTATCGACTTTTCCGAACAGAGGAAGGTGCCGATAGGGGTGTGTGGCTGTAATCCGCCACATGTGCCGATACGTACAATTTCCAAGGAGTGGGTTTCGTCCTTTTCCTGACGGGTCTCGAAGTCGACATTCACGAGTACGTCCAGTTCGTTCATCACGATATCGATGTTGTCGCATCCGATGCCTGTAGAGAGTACGGTGATGCGCTTGCCTTGGAAAGTACCGGTTATCCATCGGAACTCCCGGTTCTCGCCTTCGGCCTCGCGTGTGTCGAAGTAGGAGGCTACGGTGTCCACTCGTCCTGGGTCGCCCACCAATATCACCTTGCCGGCCAATTGGCCTGGCTTGAGGTGAAGGTGAAATACCGAACCGTCTTCATTGATGATCAGTTCGGAAGGGGCGAAGTATTTTTT
>JAFYRK010000097.1 GCA_017559545.1 Bacteroidales bacterium | reverse complement strand
GCAATCTGAATCCAGTCTTTCTCTTTAGCGGAACTTTCTCTTTCTGAATAATTGGAGCGTTTTTCTTTTCACCAGTGTGCACAGGAATGTGCATAGTAGATAGTTTGTATTTATCTATAGTAGATATCTATTTGTAGAGATGGGAACGGGCATCTATAATAACTTGTCTGACAAAATGTTAAGAGTTGTCGCAAGCCGATATCTTACTACAATTTGAATAACTTTTGTTACTCTACTACTACGAAATGACTAACCTGTCACTATAAAATGACTAACTTGTTACTACATTTTGACTAACCCTGATGATTGCTTACTACAGATTGACTAACTATGATGAAAAACAAGATAAATAAGAGGCTGTTGGAATATAATCTGAGTTAGATATGTGTGTAATATGTTGATAGTGAGCACCTACATTTTGACTAACCTGAAATTTAAGACCCTACAAATTGACTAACTATGTATGTGAGAAGATTACTTTTCGTGGTCTTCGGAGAGCTCTTGATATCGCTGTGACCAATCATCAAACCATTGCTGTAGTGAGGACTTGATGTAACTGTCCCTGTCTTTGATAGAAGGATTGTTTTTGATGTATCCGGATAGTTCAACCAGTTTGTTCATAAATGGTCTGAGGTCTTCGTATTCGAGTCGGTGGAATATGCCCGATATTGTATCCGTCCTAGCTCCTAATTCGCTCAAAAGACCAAAACAGATGTCTCGTGCTTCGTTGGTCTTCTGGCTTCGTTCCTCTTCCGTAAGTCTTATCTTGACTTTGAATACCAGCCTTTTGTATCCGGATGTATCGTATGAACGGAATAGGAACCATATCGGAAACCTCTCCTGAAGTTCTTGCTGTGCAGGCTTGATCACTTTGCTTACAATATTGTCATATCTGTCGTATCCTTCAGTTAATGAAAGTATCCTTTTGAAGTTGTCAAGTGTGATGACAAATCCACCTTTCCCTCTCCAAGAGCAAATCATCCAGTATAATCTCACTGTGTATTTGTTTGTGAGTGACAATGCAGAACTATGCGAATAGTAGCTGTATCCTTCTTCTGTCAGGAGGAGGCGGTTGATCATCTTGTCAAGAATATGTATCTGTACGCTGGTCGAATATGCAGGGAATGTGAATCCTGCAATCAACCCGGGATATCTGCATCGCTCAGGAAAGATACAGTGGGTTGTCTGAAGTTCGGAAAGATATAATCTGAGTCTTGCTCCGTTGTTTCGTCCCATATGGAAGTCTTTCACCGGAATCTCTATTGTTCGTGTCGGGCCATACTGGCCGACTTCTCCTTTGGGAGGCAGGTATGCCGTTGGTATGGGAGTGTTCCTTTTGCCTCTGGATATTTTGTAGTGTATGGCGTTTTGAAGATTGCTGATGATTGCCATCAGGATTCTGAGGTGGGCAAGTTTCATATCGCATTCAAGATACGCGATTCCGTTGACCTGATAAATTTCATCCTTCGGATGACTTTCAGATCGTCTGGTCTTTATGTGATTTTTCTTGCCCTTTTCTCTCATTACCGTGAAAAAATGTGTGACAAAAGTATCGGATTTATTTGGAATTTCCAAAGAAAAGATTTTCCTTTGTGGTAACGAAACAATACCAAGCGGTATTTGGAAGATACCACAAAGTTGTAAAATTAGACCAAAATGAAAAGAAAGATAGCGTTAAGATTCACCTTGCTTATCCTCGTTTTCGAGGTGGGTTTTATGGTCAATGCTTCAGCGCAAAGGACTATGGCAGGACAGGGATACATCTCTGCAGATTGCCTGTATGACTTTGAGAATTTTGGTGCTAAGGCAGAGTATGGGCAGTATACTTTAGGTGGGTTCTGGTCGGTGGGTGCAAGCGGTCATTTTTATGATGCGCCTACCAGTTCGAGGTATAATCTTGAATATGTTCATTGCTATGTTTTCGGTGGTTATATGCACCGTCTGGTCGGTACGAGAAGACGTAGTGTCAATCTGTATGGCGGCGGTGGGGTGTTTATGGGTGCGGAAGTGCTCGATCCGATGAGCAGACTACCGAAGGATACAGTGTTAGGCATCGGTAGAACTGCGTTCCTGTATGGAGTTTATGCGGGTCTGTCTGCCGAGTTCTTCATAGTTGAGAAAGTCGCTGTAATTGCTGGTGCTCTTGTTCCGCTTAACTTCTCATCGGGAATAAGGATGCTGAACTATGATGTCTGTTTGGGTTTGAAGGTAATGCTCTGATATGGGAGCAGATTTCATAAATGAAGAAATAGGTTAATAATGTGAATGTTGGTTGTTAATGATGAGATTACTTGAACTAGAAAAACTTGGATGTGGAGATGCTCTCTTCGAGGGCCGTGCGGCTCAGGCTGCAGTGGGGTTTGTTATGGTGAGAGAGAAATGCAGTTCGAAGGGAGCCGCTCCATTTATCGTAATCTGAGGGCGTATGCAATAGTGGTCAGATTCTTCTTTTCCCGTAATCACGGTAATTCTTTAGATAGGGAGCTACACACACTTTAGAGCCTTACTATATATGGCTTTTTCCGTAAATCATCTTTTATCTGGCTATTATGGTAATACCCCTTGTTAAGGAAGACCGTCGTGAGATGCTCTTCCTTTTGAAAGAGAACTACTTAAACTATTGATATATGAGACTTCAAAGACTTTCATTCTTAATGCTTTTGTGTGGCATTTTGTGCTGCGGTACGGCTTCGGCTCAGAGATGGGCCGTTGCCGTCAATGCAGCTGACGCATTGGATTTCGGTACTATGGATGTAGAAGCGTCCTACTCTGTGAGCCAACACCTGACTGTTAATGTCGGAGCTGAACTTAATCCCTGGACATTCAATAAGGGAACTGCAGATCAGATGCAGAATCGGAAACAGGCCTATCACGCAGGGATGCGATACTGGTGGTGGAACACATATTCAGGATGGTGGACCGGCGGTAAGCTGCAATATCGTGAATACAACAGAGGTGGTATCATCGGGGATGAGGCCGAAGAAGGTGATGCCTATGGACTTGGTGTGAATGCCGGTTATTCTTTAATGCTCGGTGAGCATTTCAATATGGAGTTCGGCCTGGGACTCTGGGGAGGTTATAGGACATATACGACCTATGACTGTCCATCGTGTGGTAAGGTAACAGATTCGGGGCAGGAGTGGTTCTTGGCTTCGAATGAACTCCTGCTGTCGTTTGTGTGGATATTCTAAAATTTGGAGATATGAGGAAGATTGGATTTAGATTTTGTGCGGCTGTCGTAGCGATGGCTGCAATGGTGTCCTGCTTTGAGAAAGTAGTGGATGTGACTGTGCCTGAGGTTATAGCTCCCGAGGTTAAGTTGGAAATTACTAATGCTGAGAACATGAATGTAACAGAGGTGTATTCTGACATTTATGCAGCAGATGTTAATGATGTGTACATATTGTCTCTTGAGTGCAGCAGGGATGGGTTCATCAGCAGGATAGACTCATCTGATGAGTCTGTGGCTTACGTGGAAAGTGTAAAAGATGGAAATTGGAATCTTTGTGCAGATGCTCCGGGTAAAGCTGCGCTGACTCTTGTTGTTGAGAATGGAACAGAAGTGTATCGCTATGAGTATGACTTTGTGGTGTTCGGGCACATTATGCTGGATGCTGAGTTTAATCATTCGTATGCTACGGCTGGATTCAGAACTGTAGATTATGATTTTGATCCTGTTATGGCAGAGGTGTCAGTAGATATGGATTTCTACGGTTGGCCTGGTAATGACAGAGGCAAGATTGTGTATGCAGATCATGTTGTATGGAGTGATGAAGTGGAGTTATGTGAGGATGCCGACTGGTCGGGACTCGTGGATGTAGAACCGGCATTGAATCAGTTGTATTCTATGACTCCGATTACTGACAAGAATGGTGATAAGCAGTGGTATGGTCCTCACGGAGTAAAGATGGAATTTACATTCAAGTTGAGCAATCCGTATATCATTATTGATGGTGTCCTCGATGATGCAGATTGGGGCGAGCCGGACTATGTCAATTTCAAGATAGAGGCTGATTTTGTACAAGAAGGAGTATTTGAACTTCCACAAAAGGACTCAGAATCGGCTGATAGTGGATGGATTGAGAACGACATTTTCATAAATCTTGGATAGGTTATGAAGGACGGATATCGGCAGATGTATGACGCTGCGTGGAAGGTGTCGGTGGATGCGAGAGAGAAGGTCAGGGGGCAGGCTGCTGAGGTGTTCGGGAAGGATGCCGAGTGGACCAGGAGTTTTGACTTTCAGAAGCCGGTAGAGGGTTACGGCAGCATCAAGGGATTCCGGTTCATGAATGATGATGAGATGACCAGAATGTTTGTGATCAGACACGACGGGAATTTTGAGATGCTGCCTGACAAGCCTGATGAGAGGTTTGTCGCGCGAATGATGACTGAACTGGAACAGGCAAAACTCACCCCGACCCGTATCTGCGGATGGTATGATTCCGAGGCGGCGGCACGGGAGGAAAAGCGTTTGAACCATCATAATACCGACCCAACCTGCAGGAGTACTGTCAAGGAGGTATGTCCCGGATTCTTCTTCGTGCATCACGATGACTTCTCGGCCTGCTTGAAGAACTCCAGCAATCAGAGGATTGACTGCCCGATTATGCACAATGAGTTCATTACTGATTTCAGGTATGCCGGGAGTATTGACGGTAGAGAACATTTCGCATACGAGGCTGTGTCTGACTATGGAGGACAGACCATTTACGGACTGTTCGATGTCAATGGCAGAGAGTCCTATTTCCCTCACATCAATGAATATGATAACCGTGACAGGCTTGTGCCGGCTGTCTGCAAGGCGTTCCAGGAGATGGTGAAGGAGCGTGAGATGGCAGAGGGTATGGGATTGGGAAGGAGTGACGGAAGAGGTGGCGACAGAGAAATGAGCCAGGCAAATGAGGCAAAGGCTGAAAAGGATTTGGGTGAAAGAAGAGGTTTGAGAATGTAGGTTATGAGCAATAAAGGTTTACATAAGGATATTGAAAACTGGGCGGTACTGCTTGGTGGCGGCGTGTCGCTGCTGGTGATCTGCAATATTGTTCTGCTGGTTGTTGTATGTCTGCTGATTTCAGGCTGCGGTACTTCACGGAAGGTGGAGAGGATGCAGGAGAGGCAGATGAGGGCTGAGATTGGGATGGTGGAGGAGATGCCCGATCGGGTCGGGCATGACGGAGGGGTCCCGGTCGGTGCCGGGGATGACGGAAGAGATACGACGGTGGTGATGGAGGGTGGCGGGCCGATCATTATGAATGCTGTGAGGGATGAGGATGGGAATATGGTGGCGACGGACGTGCTTGAGGCGGCGTCGGTGACTGCCAGGTTCAGGAATGTTGCCGAGAGAGGCGGCAAGGTAAACATTGAGTTTGTAGTGACCGTTCCGCAGGATATGATGGATCCTCAGTGGCAGCTGCGATTCTATCCGCAGATGTATGTGCTGGAGGATACTCTGGGTCTTAATCCGATTCTAATAACAGGTCAGGAGTATCGCAATGAGCAGATGCGTGGCTACAGGAGGTATGAGAAGTTTCTTCAGAGCATTGTGACGGATTCGATGGAGTTCGTTAATATGAGGCTGCTTGAGATTTTCATCGAGAGGAACATACCTGCACTGTATGCTTTCAGGACTGATTCGACTTTCGTTTCGGATGCGGAGTTCGCTTCTGCCTTCGGGGTGACTGAGCAACAGGCGATAGAACATTATACGAATAGACTGGCTAAATCCGCGAATGAACGTAGGAAGGCCAGGAAGGAGGAAAGGTTCAGACGGTATGTGAAGGTGCCTATTGAACAGGGCTTCCGGCTTGATACTGTAATGCGTGAGATCAACGGGGATTTCAAATATGGGTATTCGCACACATTGGCATCGAGACCTCGTTTGAGGAAGGTGGATGTTGTATTATCCGGAGCAATCTACCAGGAGGATGTGAAGATATACGACATCCCGGAATGCGAGCCTCTGACATATTACATCAGTTCGTTGAGTGCCTTTGTGGACGGAACCGAAAGGTATATGACAAAGGTGATTGAGAGGAAGGTGTCTGCCAATACTGCTTGTTATGTGGAGTTTGAACACGACAGGTATGAGGTGGGTGAAAGTCTCGGATATAATCGTGATGAGATCGGCAGGATAAAGAAGAATCTTTCAGCCTTGATAGATAACGATGAGTTTGAGATGGATTCCATTGTGGTTACGGCTTCGAGTTCTCCCGAAGGTACGGTGGCATACAACACAAGGCTTACCCAGAGACGAAGTGAGGCTGTGGCTGAATACTTCAGACGATTCATTGATGAGTATCGGGATCCGGTGAAGGCTGATGTGGGGTTTGCGGTGGATATGACGGGAGATCCCCGGTCGGTGCCGGGGATGACGGGAGAGGAATATCCAGAGACTCCGGTAAGAAGATCCTTCGCTTACGCTCAGGATGACAATAGGGAGCGGATTCAATTCATTGCAAGGAATGATGCGGAGAATTGGAGGATGCTGGATGTGCTGGTGGCTGAGGATACGGTGATGAGTTATGAGGATAAGATCGCGTATATCAATGCGTGCGAAGTGGATGACCTTGACCAGAGGGAGGAAGTTCTTCAAAAGTTAGGTTGCTACAGGCATCTGCGTGAGAAGGTCTATCCGAGATTGAGGACTGTGAAATTCAATTTCTATCTGCACAGGAAGGATATGCAGAAGGATACGGTGCATACGACTGTGATAGATTCTACATATATGGCAGGGGTGCAGGCGATCCGGGACAGGGATTATGAGACTGCTGTGACTTTGCTTCGTCCGTATCAGGACTATAATGCTGCTGTGGCATTCTGTGCATTGGATTACAATGCGAGTGCGTTGGCAATTCTGGAAAGGCTCTATAGGACAGATCAGGTGAATTATATGCTGGCGATTGTGTATAGCCGTCTTGGGGAGATTGAAAAGGCTGTGCGGTGCTATGAGGAGGCTTGCAGGCAGAATCCAGGGTTTGTGCATAGGGGTAATCTTGATCCGGAGATAACTGAATTGAGCGTATTTCGCTAAAACATAAACTTTTTACTAACATTTAATCAATTTCAATTATGAGAAAAGGATTTCTTATGATGGCTGCTGTGGCAGCTGTGTTCGGCACAATGGCGTGCAAGAAGGACAATGTCCCATCAATGAATCAGGGTAACGCAAATGTGCCTGTAGATGGCGAGAGGACAGAACTTACTGTGGGGATTGCCACAGGTATGACCAGATCGACTACGATCACTGCCGAGGATGAGGTGAAGGTGAACAACCTTCAGGTGTTCGTGTTCAGAGGTGACGCGCTTGATGCTTACGGTGTGTCTGACAATGCATCATCTGTGACCGTGAGCTGTACTAAGGGCAATCGAGAGGTGTATGCTGTAGTCAATGCTCCTGATCTGAAGGATATTGCAACAAAGACCGATCTGCTTGCTGCTAAGTCGGCTCTTACAGACAACGATGAGAGCAACTTCGTGATGTTCGGCAAGACTGATGCTACTCTTCCGTCGGAGCTCCCAGTTAATGTAGAGGTGGACCGTATGGTATCGAAGGTGGTACTGAAGACCGTGAACAGAGCGTTCACTTCTGCGGCTCTTGCTGCACTGGATTTCAGTATCGATGAGATCTTCATTACCAATGTGGCAGGTGATGTAAACTATGGGATGACCGACAATCCGGTGGAGTGGTACAACAAGATGGATTACAGTTCTGAACTGGCAATGTTCACCCACGATGCTCCTGCAGCGTCTGTGGCGAATGAGGAGGCATACAGCACTCAGCACACATTCTACTGCTATCCTAACAAGGCTGCGGATTCTGATGCGGCTTTGTGGAGTCCACGAAGGACAAGACTCGTGCTGAAGACCACTCTGGGAACTGATACATACTACTATCCTGTGACCCTTCCGGAACTCGAGAACAACAAGTCGTATGAGCTTGAACTCACAATCACAAGACCGGGATCGGACAACGCAGATATGCCTGTATCGTTTGAGGATTGTGCTTTCGAGATTACCGTGAAGCCTTGGACAGTTGTGCCTGTGACCGATGGCATCGTAATCTAACGCCGCGAGGTGTAGTTTAGTTTCATTCATTAAAGTTAGTTGTTACGGTCTCCGCTACGAGGGTGGCGGAGACCATTTGAAAAAGGAGGAAAGTATGAAATGGCTGATGATATTGTTCATGGCATTGTCGGGAGTACTGACGGTGTCGTGTAATAAGGAGGCTGGGCCGATGGGTGGAGGTCTGACAGATGAGGAACACACTTTGACCATAAGGGTTGTGAGTGATAGAGTCCGGACAAAGGCACTTAATTCAGATGATGTTCCTATAACAGACGGACTTCATAGGCTTGACCTGTATGTATTTCACGAAGATGAGCCGTTATTGGATGAGCATATCGTGCTTGAACCTGATCCGAGCGGGATAACCACATATTCATTCAAAGAGAAGAAGGGAGAAAGATTAGGTGTGCTGGCAATAGGTAATCTGGATGAAGACACGGCTAAATTGCTTGAAGGTAAGACCCTTGCACAATTAAATAACGACAATGATCCTGAAGCTTGGATTGTTTTGAGTGCTAATAACTTTGCAACAGACAGGATAGTGATGGTAGGAGCAAACGATTATCAATTTACGAAAGACGGTAATGTGTCAATTGAATTGAGGAGACTGATGTATCGTATTGACATCGGTAAAATCATAGTTGCCCCGGAAAACGAGGAACTTCTCGGTAAAGAGATTTTTGTCAAGAATATAGCCATGACAAATGTCTGCAATTACTTCGTTCCATTGAAGTCCGATGCTATCGGTCATTTCTATACGTGGTATCTATTCTTTGGAAACGAGCGTGCTTTCACAAATGCATTCGGCGGGATCGAACGTGGATTCAAACATTATACAAATGCTCCAAACAGCTGGGATCCTAATGGATCGTTTGTTATGGAAGGGCCTGGTAAACTGAATGACACATTCCAGTTCATAATTAATTCCAATTATAAGAAAGATTCCGGTATTCTTAATATTGATGCTAAAGGTCTCTTGAAGGATGTTACTCATCAGGGCTATGATAATTCTTTAGGAGAAGGTCTAGTTGTGGAATCTGGTGATATGTCTGACTCGCATAGTATGAATGTAGGAAAATCTTTTTATGGATATATGGGTAGAGGGGTGTTCAACGAGTATGACATCGTGTCAGATTTCAGTAAACAGAATGAATATCCGAAACTTGTGATAGAACTTTCAATTGATGGTAAGAGTTGGTTCTATCCTATACCTCTTATCCATCCTCAGCCTAATACTGTTTACAAGATTGATAACATAACCATCAAGGATTATGGATCGGAGTATTCCAATTTCTTTCCTATAAAGTATGTTGTGGATTACACAATTAAGGTGGCAGAATGGTCAGAAATTACTATCGAGAATATGAATGTGGGAGCAGATCCGGTAACGGGTGAACCTGTGGAATTATATGACGAACTATGAGTATGAAAAGGTATAGTTTTCTTTTGGCAATCGCTGCGATTGCATTGGCTGTCAGTGCCTGTGTGAAGGATATTGATGTGTCATCCGGGAATAGTGAGGAACTGTTTGAAGTCGGATTCAACCTGCGTGTGGAGCCTGTGGCATATACAATGACTAAGGCAGAGAATATAAATGCAGATGAAACAGATGAGTTCATCGACAGGATTGATATGTACGAGTATAATAAGTCCGGTGATCTTTTGCGACACGATGTGTGGAAAGATACTGACGGACTTGATCTGAGTACAGTTAATCCGAAGAGTTATGATTCGAGCAACAAGAAGCATACTTGGGTATTTGTGGCCAATCTTGATGAGGACTCCGCGGAATATCTAGCCGGGCTTAATGCTGACGAAATAGGAGAAATGCCTACAGGTATAATCCCATTGGAGGCAGGAAACTTCAGACTTCATAAGCCACTTATGTGTGGGTGCAATTATGCCAACTTTACGAAAAATGAAACAAAAACTGTGACCCTTTACAGGTATTTGACGAGAATCGAGATTTCAAGCATAACGGCAGATTTTGACGATGAGTCATTGTTTGACAAGGATGTAAAGCTGAAGAGGATTGCAATCATCAATTACCCTAATGCATTGAGACTGTTGGATGAGTCAGCAACGACAGTTATTGGTAATTATCAGGATGTTCTGGGAAGCGGAAGCACAAAGTTTAGCGACCCTGCTTTTGGAAATCTCCTTAAAATGAATAATGATTGTAATAATTGGGAGATGACCAGTTCTTACTTTGATGATGACGAAGGAATACTTGATCTGACAGAATTCGGGGGCAAAGGTAAATTATCCTATAAGTATGACTATATAATCAACAATAACAGACTCGCTCCAAAGGGCGAATTGATAATTGATGCTACGGGAGATCAGCTGACAGCTTCCGTACACGAGTTCGATGAGAATGAAGGCATATTGTGTTCATCGTCAAATGCTAATTTGCCCCATAGTTTAAATGTCAATAAAGTATTTTATACAGTACCAGTATCACGATTTATCCGTTCATATTTATATGGGGATATTAAGAATCAGGATGATACCCAGAAACTGGTCATCGAGGTGGATATTGATGGCATTCCGTACTTCTACATCATATCTCTTTATGAACTTAATGCCGGAATGATTTATAAGGTCGGCAATATCAATCTGAAGAGTATCGGGTCAGAGTACTCAAACAAGTATGAACAGAAATACGAAGTGAAAGGTGCTGTCACTGAGATTGCGGATTGGTCTGAGACTGAACTTGCGAAAATGAATGTAGGATATACAGTGGATGGATATGATATATACGGTTATGAATAGATTGTTGTTTGTTATGTGGATGGCTGGGATGATGTTCCTGTCGTCCTGTTCGATCAAGGAGGACAGGGACGGGTGTCCTTGCTGGATGACGGTGGATTTGTCAGATGTCGCTGAAAGTCGCTGGAAGTCGCCAGAGATGCAAAGCAGCACTGAATATCAGATGGTTACAAAGTCGCTAGAAAGTCGCCAGCATATCGCTGAAAGCGTTGTTCTGCGGTTGCGTGGTAATTCAGATGAGGATGAGGTGGATTATGCTTTTAAGATGACTGAGACTGTGAATACCGAGGTCGGTGCTTTGGAGTATGAGGTTCCGAGGGGGTCGGTCGGGGTGTCCGTCATAGGGATGCCCGATCGGGTCGGGCAGGACGGGATTGCCGGGTATGACGGGGATGAGATTAGGATTCCTGTTGGTGAGCAGATGGATAGTCTGTATGGGTTCTTCAGGATGTTTTATACCAGGTGCGAGAGTGTGTTGTGTGATGTGGAGTTGCACAAGGAGTTCTGCACTGTTTCGTTTACTCTTGGAGATGATGGATATGTATCGCCTTATGATCTTGAGGTATGGGGCAATGTTGCCGGGGTGTTCGCCTGGGATTTGATGCCGCTGGAGGGCGATTTTAGATATGATCCTGTGCCGGAGGATGGAGTGTATCGGGTGCGTGTGCCGAGGCAGGTGGATAATTCGTTGGAGCTGGTGATGTTGGAGATTCCTCGACAAGCTCGGAATGACAATAAAGAGATACCCGATCAGGTCGGGCATGACGGGAGATCCCCGGTCGGAGCCGGGGATGACGGTAAAAGGGTTGTTGTTGACCGGTTGCCGCTTGGTGAGTATATTGCCCGGAGTGGGTATGATTGGACTGCAGAGGATCTTGCAGATGTGCATATTGCATTAGATCTGGAGAATCAACAGGTGATGATTACCGTGAGTGGTTGGGATGGTGTTGTTGTGATGGATATTGTGATTTAGGGGAAGTTATCATAAATCCTATTGCTATGAAGGTAGTGACGTTTTTTATGTCGAAAGGAGGTACGGGGAAGACTTCGTTCAATATTATGTTTGCTTCGTATCTGGCATACATACTTGGCCGGAGGGTGCTTGTACTTGATGTGGATTTTCCAGAGTATAATCTGTATTTCTATCGTGAGAGGGAGAAAGATGATTATCTATCGAAGGATAAGGAACTTCCAGGAAACATCTATCCGATAGAGCAGGTGCAGAATGTATCAGAGAATCATATAAGGAATGTAGTGAGCAATCTTAAACGGCTTGATGGAGTCGTAGATTATGTGATTGTGGACTTTCCTGGTTCTTTTACCAGCAGTGATGCCATTTGCAGGTTTATAGAGGAAGAGGCCTTGGATCTGGTTGTGATGCCGGTGGAAGTGGACGGTATGGTTATGAGTTCTGCAAGGTCTATGGCAAAGGTTTTCAAGGAGACTGGAGTGAAGTGTATGGTCTTCCTGAACCGTGTGGATTATAGACAGAATGAAAGTCGATATGCCAATGTCAGCGAATGGTTTGATTCAGAAGGAGTGACCTTTTCGCGGAACAGAGTGAAAGGTGCTGCTGTACTGACAAAGGATATGAAGGATAATGGATTCGTGCGTTCGTCATTGTGTTTTCCGATGAAGAAGATTATGCGTGAGAATCCGGGAGTAGTTGGATTGTTCGAAGAGGTGGTGAGATATGTGGAGATGGATGAACAGGATTCGTTTGAGCCTGACAGATAGGCTTTTCAAGAGACAGAAGATACCTGAGGCTGAGGTGTCCGGATTGCCGGACATCTCAGCCATTGTGCCTATGGTGGAGGTGGAACATATTGTTGTTCCGCCCCTTGTGGGCATAGAGGCGAATTTTGATGAGGAGAAGGAAAACCGCAGGAAGGCGGTGAGAGACCTCTTCGACAGATATAGTGTGTCGGTGGACGATGCCAAGGCTGCCGAAGAGTATATAAACAAATAGAAGCATAAGTGATGAAGATTAGAGGAGAGAGATATGCTTTGGTGGGACTGCTGTGCATTGCGGTCTGCACCGATGTGATGGCTCAGGATGCCATTACTTTTTTGAGTGAGGCCAATACGCAGATCAGGTCTGCCGGGTCTCTTATTTATCAGGTTGTGATTGCCGTGCTGAGTGTGATAGCGATTGTGTCGCTTGTGACAGTCGGTATCAGACTCTATAGCGGTGATCAGGAATCGGCGAACAAGGCTCTGGGCTGGTGCGGAGGTATGGTGTTCTGCATAATTGCAGCCCTTGTGCTCAAGAATTTCATTGGGCTATGAGAGTCAAGGTTTACCGTAATCTGGACAGGCCTTTCAGTCTGTTTGGTATCAAGGGCAGGTTCATTGTTCTTGCAGGTGCGTTGGCACTGTGTATTATAATCGTTTCATTGGTAGTTGGCTCTGTTGCAGGTCCTATGGTTGGACTTGTAGCTGCTGCTGTGCTGTTGGCTTTTGGGTATGTGGCAGTGGCAGAATTGCAGCAACGTTTCGGTGTGAAGGCATTGAGACGAACGATAGCAGGGATCGGACTCCCGGTTTTTGTAATCATAAGGAATAAGGTATGGAGAAGATTGATGTGAGGGGATGTTTCCCTGTGATGAATGGCGGCGATGGCGTGATCCTGTCGAAACGCGGTGATGTGTGCTATGGGTGGGAGGTGCTGCTGCCTCCTGCATTCAGGTGTAATGAAGAGCGATATGATGCAATTGTGCAGGCTTTGCATTCAGCTGTAACTCTTCTGCCGGACTATGCAATCGTGCATAAGCAGGACGTGTATATGAAGAAAAAGTATGTGGCGGAGAAGTCTGCCGGATTTCTTCAGGAGGCGTATGAGATGCATTTCGATGGTAGAGAGTATCTGGATCACAGGTGCAGGTTATTCTTGACTTTCTCGTCGAAGAAGAATGTGAGAGGGGCTTCGAGTGGCTTGCTAGGAATGGCTGCTGGTGGATCGATGCCTAAATCAGAAGTCCTTGCCCGGTTTGCTACGGTTGCGGAGCAGTTTGCGACTGTCGTGCAAGGATGCGGTTTGCTGGAGATGAGGCAGCTGACAGAGGAGGATATATTCGGAGCCGGAGATTTCCCCGGACTTATCCAGGACTATCTGAATTTTACAGATGAAGGGGATGATGTGTTGTCGGATATTCAGATGAGACGTGATAGGGTGCGCACCGGTGACAGATACTTTGGCTGTCATCTGATAGCAGACCTTGATCAGTTGCCTGCGGAAGTAACTTCGTGCAGGAAGGTCACTTCGCTAAGTACGGATTCTTCTGCTATGAATTTGTCGTTTATGAATGAAATCGGTCAGGAACTGGATTGTGAGCATATCGTGAATCATTTCATATTGAAGGAACCGCAAAAGGATATACACGGAGAACTTGATACAAGACGCAGACAGATGTCGTCGATGGCAGGAAGGTCGGCAGAGAACAGGATGTATTCCGAGGAACTGAATGAGTTTCTGGAGTCGGCAGCTTCAGAGCAGATGCATACGGTGCGGTTTCATATCAATGTACTGGCAGGAGGTACTGCTGATGAGTATGAGACTGTGAAGGATAAGGTAGTGTCTGCCATATCGAGGATGGGAGTTACTCCAGTGTATGATATCTATGATGCACCTTGCCAGTTCTGGGCTTCTATTCCCGGGAATGAGGTCGGGCTCGCGTATCAGGAGTATATGACTGCTGATCTGAAGGCAGCTCTATGCATGGGGATTTATGACGGCTTTGAGCCGGGAGTGCCTGATGGCGTGATGAAGATGAGTGACCGGTTGAGACTGGTACCGCAGAGGTTTGATATTCAGGAGAAGGCTCTGGAGATGGGCCTGATCGAGAATTACAATGTTTTTCTTTTGGGACCTTCGGGTAGCGGAAAGTCGTTCTTTATGAATAAATATCTTAAAAGTTGCTATGATGCCGGACAGCATGTGTTTCTGATTGATGTCGGAGATTCATATCGAGCATTATGCAATATCATCAAGGAGGAAAGTAAAGGTGCGGATGGTACATATTATACCTTTGAGAAAGGCAAGCCAATCTCGTTCAATCCTTTCAGGAATGTGAGACGTTTCAGAACTGCTGACAATCAGGCTTTGAACTTCCTGTTCACGCTGATGCTGACTTTGTGGAAGAATGGTAATGAGGCGATGAACTCTGCCTCGATGAAGATTGTGCGAGACAGTATCATTGCGTTCATTGACAGATGGTCAGAAGATAGAGATCCAGTGTTCAATGATTATTACAGGTATGTCAGGGATGAGTTCTGTCTTAGTCTTGGGGAGAAGGAAATCGGGAAAGAGTATTTCGATTTGAAGGATTATCTGATTTCGTTGGAACAGTTCTATGATGGAGGGGTGTATGATTACCTTTTGAACTCAAATGAAAATGCAGATATCTTGAACGACAGGTTTGTGGTGTTTGAGATTGACAGGATTAAAGGTGATACGGTGATATATCCGGTGACTACACTTGTGATTATGGACGCCTTTATGGAGAAGATGTCTTCAAATAGTGACTTCAAGGTGATGTGTATTGAGGAGGCTTGGAAGGCAATTATGGGTACACAGATGGCTTCGTATATGATGGAACTGTGGAAGACAGCACGTAAGCATAGAACCTCTGCGGTGGTGGTGACTCAGGAGTTGAAGGATATTGTGTCTTCTCCGATAATCAAGGATACGATTCTCGAGAACTCTGCTGTGAAGATCTTGTTGGATCAGACGAGATATGTGAACAGGTTTGATGCTTTGGCTGATTATATGTCGTTGGATGAGGATGATAAGGCTATAGTGCTGTCACTGAACAGATATCGTAAAGGTGTCGCAGCGGGAAGAGAGGTGTATTTCAATCTTGGCAACAGGAAATCTTTTGTGATGAGATTGGAGGTGTCTCCGGAGGAGCGAATTGCTTTTTCTTCGCAGAAGCGCGATAAGGTAAGACTTGCGAAGGAGGTAGCCAAGACAGGTAGATATGTTAAGGCTATTAGAAATCTGACAAAGAAAGGAGGTGCGGTATGAGACGGTGGGTGATTGTTGTTTGTGTGTCGATGATGGGGTTTATGGCTCCCCAGAGAGCATCTGCTCAGTTTGCAACATTTGATGCAAGTAATCTTGCTCAGGCTATACTGTCGTTCCTGCAGGATGGTGACAATATGGCGAACAATACTTATCAGTTTCTGGAGAATATCGGCGTGATGAAGGAACAGTTGGAGTTTCTGAAAGAGATGAACGAACGATACAGTGAGGTGCGTGAGAGTGTGTATAAGGCACAGTCAGTAATTCGTCTTGCGAGGTATTATGAGACTACTGCTTTGATGTTTTCACGATATGTTGAGAGGCTGGAGGAACTTGATGCTGATCAGCTGAAGTATTATCAGGTAAGGTCGCTGGTTAATGAAGGGTTTCAATATCTTTTGATGGCATCGCGCGAGGTGAAAAGAGCAAGAGAGTACTTGAGCTCGAAATCAAATGTAAGCGAGGAAGAGCGGCGTGCAGCATTGAAGGAGTGCGAGAGACAGGTGTGCAAGACAAATGCAGCGATGTACGAGCATATTATTGAAACTTATGCAGTGATTGATAGTGGCAGAGTGCTCGCTGTGAATATGAGGAGTATGGATGAGGCTTTCAAGATGAAGTATTAGATATGGAGCTGAATTATGTAGAAGTGATGGAGGAGATCAAGAGGTCTGTGTTTACGGGCGATCATTCTTCCATTTATATGCTTGCTTGCGGCGTAGGGTGTATAACTGCTTTGATTTCACTGATCTGGTGGTACAATAAAATGCTCAACGACCCGTTTGGCAGACTAGATGTAAGTGCAGTGATAAAGTCTTGTGCTGTGCTTCTGTTGACTTGTAATTTCTATTCATTTGTACTGATGCCAACAGATTATTTGGTTGGTTTGCTGACAAAGGGTATTACTTCTATGGTGGATAAGGATCAGAGTGGACTGACAGGAAAGGTGGCAAACCTTTTTCAATCTGTTGAGGATGCCACCCAGGAGAATACCTTGCAAGGACAGTTTGAAACGGAGATGGCCGGGATGGTGATGGATACTGATGATGGTGAAGGTATTTCGTATGGTTCGAGTGCCGTGATGGAATCACTGGCGGAGACACAGGTGGAGCGAACTGAAAGCAGTTCATTTTGGGACCGTATTCGAGATGCCTTAAAGGAAGCTGCCAGTCAATATATGCAGATAAGGGTCAAGACGAGTGCGAATGTCCTGTCGTGGGTAGCTACAATGATTGTCCATATTGTGCGATATGTGTTGATGCTTGTGAGCAGTGTATATCTGATTATTCTTGGCCTGATTGGACCGTTCGTGTTTGCACTTGCTTTGCTGCCGGGATTTATGGGTAATATCGGGACCTGGTTCGCAAGATATATTCAGATATCGTTCTGGGTTCCTATGGCTGCAATTGTGGATTTTGTCAATTTCAAGACAAAGGAAATTGTTGTCAATATGTATTGTAACGCCGATCTGTCGCAACAGATATGGTTTCCAGTGATTCAGTTGACATTGTTGGATGTTGTGACATTGATTTGTTTGTTGGCTGTGCCGAGTATGTGTGCCTGGGTGGTGTCAAGTTCGGGAGCGAGTGAAGCCAACGGTGCTATAATGCGAGCAGCTATGAAGGCTATTGCTATGAAGAAATAATTTATAAAAGGATTTTGATATGAGTAAGATTGAATTGATGGCGAGGGATATTGAGAAATCCTTCAAGGGTTTGAGCAGGCTTGCTGTTGTGAGCGTTGCTATGTCGCTGGTATTTGCGACTGTAGTCGGTGTGTCGGCTCTGGTTTATGCGGAGAAGCAAAGGGAGAAGATCTATGTGTTGGATCAGGGAAAGTCTCTGCTGCTGGCCTTACAGACGGATGCTGTGATGAGCAAGGAGATAGAGGTGAAGGACCATGTGACCAGATTTCACGAGTTGATGTTTACGCTGTCTCCTCAGAAGCAGACGATTCAGGAGAATCTTGATCGTGCATTCAACTTGGCTGACAGGTCAGCATACGAATATTCGCAGGATCTGGCTGAGAAGGGATATTATTCAAGACTTGTCTCAGCGAACATTTCTCAGCAGATGATGGTGGATTCGGTAGTGTTTCAGGGTAATGGCTACCCGTATCAGGTAAAGACATTCGCAAGG
>JAFYRK010000096.1 GCA_017559545.1 Bacteroidales bacterium | reverse complement strand
ATCTTGATGCCTCACTGAAAAGATACGACAGCCTCGCAGCTCTATGGAATGAGTTCGAGCCAGGCCTCATAACTATTACGGATGTTGATCTCGTAACAGTCAAGGTGGCCGGTGTAAAGACTCCTGAGCTGAGAGAAATCCACTATCAGATCAACGATTTCAACGCATTCTCCAAGCCAGCATGGTACGCTGACGGAGTAGCGATTCTAAAAGAGCTTTCAAAGCTCGGAATCGAGTCTGAAGTTTATAAGGAAAAAGCACGTATCCTTGATTTCCAGAGAAAGAAGACCACTCAGAAGGTAAACCTTTACGAGAAGGTGCAGATCCCTGGATATCAGGAGGCTATCAGAAAGATCAAACGATACATGGAAGACGAGGAGAACCTCTCCAAAGCAGCTTCCAAGATCGTCAAGAGCAGACATGCTGCCGAAGAAGAAGAGGAGGAAAAGAACAATGGTAGATAAAATGATGAAATACTCCTTCATTCTGCTGACATCAGAGAAGGAAGGATTCCTGGAAAAAATCCAGGAGCTTGGAGTCGTGGACATCACCCGTTCTGAAAAGCCTGTTGACCAGGACTCTTCAATCATGCTTGAAGGCGCATCCAGAGCAAAAAAGGTCCTCGATATCCTCGAAGGCATAAACTACTCTGAAGATGCTGACGCTGAGGCAATAGCTGCAGTAACCATCGAAATCAGGGAGGACATCCTTGGCTACGTTGAGACTACAGTAGAGAAGCTGAAAAACCTCAAGGCTGCACACGAAACGTCACAGAAGCAGATGGCTGCTGTACTTCCATGGGGCAAGTACGACAAGAAAGCGCTTGACTCAATCGCAGAGCTCGGCTACACAATCCGTTACTACTGCATGCCGTCAAAGAGCTTTGATCCTGCATGGGCAGAGCTCTACCCTCTTCAGGTTGTAGAGGAAGACGGAAAGAACACATGGTTCGTGACAATCGCTCCTAAGGACGAGGCATACACTTTCCCGGCAAACGAAATCGCCGCTCCTTCATGCACCCATGCAGAGGCGGCAGAGGAAGCAAAGCAGATCAAGCAGGAGATCATCGAGTGCAAGGCTGGACTTCTTAACGCAAAGGACTATATCCCTGCAATCAAGGAAGCATACAACAGCAACCTTGTCACTCTTGACAGATACCTCGCAGACGCTGCCGGCGAAGGTGCTGCCGAAGACCATATCACCCTCTTCACAGGTTTTGCACCTGTAGAGGAAGATGCGAGAATGGTTGAGGCATTCGACCAGATGGGAGTCCTCTATATCAGAGAGGAAGCTGTCGAGGCAGACAATCCTCCAATCAGACTGAAGAACAATTGGTTCGCCCGTCAGTTCGAGGTATTCACCAGCATGTACGGAATGCCTGTATACAGCGAATATGATCCTACGAGCATCGTCGCACCGTTCTATCTGCTCTTCTTTGCCATGTGTATGGGAGACGCCGGTTACGGAATCGTGCTTCTGCTCTTCGGACTCGCCCTGAACAAGGGATGGGTGAAGATCAGCATGTTCGAGGGACTCGGCAATATCATCAGCATCCTCGGAGTAGGAACAGCACTGATCGGAGCAGCTCTCGGAACATTCTTCGGAATGCCTATCCTCAACCTGCTCGGGCCTGACTCTCCTGCAAGAGGTTACTTTGAATTTGTGACAGGAAACGTTGCGACACCTATGGGCGACCTGCCGTTCCAGATGCTTCTCGCACTCGGAATCGGTATCTTCCACATCTGTCTTGCAATGGTGATCAAAGCTGTTGGATATACAAAGAGATTCGGAATCAAGGAAAACATCGCCACATGGGGATGGGTGCTTCTGATTGTCGGAGGTCTTATCACACTCCTCCTCGGAGTCGGCCATATCCTCTCAGCAGGTGCCATGAGATGGGCAATCATCGGCATAGCAGTCCTTTCTGCGCTTGCCATCTACATCTTCAATACACCTGGCAGAAACCCTCTCATGAATGTGGGATCAGGTCTCTGGGATACATATAACATGGCTACAGGTATCCTTGGAGACGTATTGAGCTACATCCGACTCTTTGCCCTCGGTCTTGCCGGTGGTATGCTCGGTGCAGCATTCAACGACCTTGCACTCATGGTGAAGGGGGATAGCGTGATCACATGGCTTCCATTCATCCTCATCCTTCTGTTCGGCCACGTACTCAACGTACTCATGTCGGCACTTGGATCATTTGTACACCCTCTCCGTCTTACATTCGTAGAGTATTTCAAGAATGCCGGATACGAAGGAAAGGGAGCAAAATACAACCCACTTACAACAAACAAAGAATAATCTTCACTGTAATCCAGAACAAAGTGAAGGAACTGAAAATCAAAAACAATTAAATTTATAAAACTATTATGGAACAGATTTTAGCTTACATCGGCCTCGCTTGCATGGTAGGTCTCGCAGGTATCGGAAGTTCTTACGGTACAACTATCGCTGGTAACGCAGCAGAAGGCGCTCTCAAGAAGGCACCTGAGAAGTCATCAGGTTACATGATTCTCTCAGCCATGCCTGCAACACAGGGTCTCTACGGCTTCGTAGCATTCCTCATGTGGATGGGTAAGGTTGCAGCTGTTGTGCCAGGTGCTGGCCTCGGCTACAAGTATTTCGCTGTTGGTGTTGCAGTAGGAGTTGTATTCCTCATCTCTGCTATCCGTCAGGGCCAGATCTGCGCAAACGGTATCCTCGGTATGTCACAGGGACACGACGTTCAGACTAACACAATGATCTACGCCGCTCTTCCTGAGTTCTACGCGATCCTCGCGCTCATCGCTGCCCTCATGATTTAAGAGTAAAGTTGCCTTAGCAACTTTACGACCGGTCCGGGTAGGACCGAGATACCCCTCGGGGTGATATGCGCAAGCATATCGGGGGTTTAAATAATTTAAATGCTGGTTGAAACTTCATTCAACCAGCATTTTTATATATCTTTGCCTCACTAAAAACTAAAAACAGAGAAGATGGCATTCAATATAACAGAAAACACCAGATGCGGTGTTATAGGATACGGAAGCTGGGCTACAGCACTTGTGCACATATTGGTCAAGAATAAGGTCCACGTATGGTGGCACATCCGTAACGAGGAAGTCATGGAAAGCCTCATGACGGATGGAGTAAACTCAAAGTATCTGAGCGAAGTCGAATTCGACAAGAACTACATCTCCCCTGTCAGTGACATTAACGAAGTTGTCCGTAATGCGGAGGTTGTCCTCATTGCGACTCCGTCAGCATTCCTGAAGAATGTAATGGAAGATCTGACCGAGTCATTGGAAAACAAATTCATCCTCTCCGCAACAAAAGGCATCATTGCTGATGACTACACAACCATAACAGAGTATTTCAACCAGGCATACAATCTGCCGTATTCTCAGCTTGGCGTCATCTCCGGACCGTCACACGCCGAAGAGGTCGCTATGGACAGACTCTCGTACCTTACCGTTGCATGCAAGGATGAAGACAATGCCCGCAAGGTCGGAGACATGTTCAAAAACAACAACTTCATGCTAAGTCTATCTACAGACATCTACGGAATCGAATATGCAGCTGTTCTGAAGAATATCTATGCACTTGCAGGTGGTCTTGCAGCAGGTCTTGGTTACGGCGACAACTTCAGAGCTGTGCTGACGGCAGCATGCGCCAAGGAACTCACAAGGTTTGTCAACGAGAGCTATCCTTTTGAGAGAGACACAATGAACTCCGCATACCTTGGAGACCTTCTGGTAACAACATACTCATCATTCAGTCGTAACCGACGTCTTGGACAGCTTATAGGCCACGGCCATACAGTAAAGAGCGCCCTGAACGAAATGACAATGGTGGCAGAAGGTTATTATGCAGCAGCATGCATAAAAAAAGTCAACGAAAAGCACAACATAGAGATGCCTATCGCTGACATGGTATATGACATCCTCTACCGCCGCTTCAGCGCGCGTAAACGCATGAAAGAGCTCACAGCTTTATTATAGTAGATAGTATATTAAAAAGGGTATAATTGCCAAAAGTAGTTGGTAAAACCTTTGTAACAATCTAAAATACAGTTAGATACAATAACTTTGATGAAACGGATTTCATCAAAGTTATTTTTTATGGCAAAAAGTCGTCGTGAAAGATGTCCATACTGTGGCT
>JAFYRK010000095.1 GCA_017559545.1 Bacteroidales bacterium | reverse complement strand
CTTTGATCACAATGGGATGAAACAATCCGATAATTATGAATGTGGCTAAGCCGACAATTATTCCTGTAAAGTTCATAGTCAGATTTAGTTTAGAATAAACATTTGGATTACTTTCCATGTCGCAATCATATGGCAGATATCGCCAAGAATTACGAACACGTGGAATACTGAATGGATATACGGTACCTTCTTGAAGCTGTAAAGGACAGCACCGGTGATATAGGCGATTCCTTCTCCGACCACCCAAAGGACGACTGGCAGGCCGCAGGTCTCATAGAACGGCTTGAAGGCTACCAGGATCGTGAGCCCCATAAGGACGTAGCAGACGGTCTCGAGATAGCTCTGAGCCTTCATCTTGCGGAAACTCAGTCCTGTTCCCACTAAGGCGCACAGCCATACGAATCCGAAGATCACCCAGGCCCATACAGGCTCTCCTCCGTTCCTGATCGCTATCAGCGTCAGAGGAGAGTAACTGCCGGCGATATGCCAATAGATGGCCGCATGATCGAACTTCCTGGCAATAGCCTTGGCCTTTACTCTCTCACCAGGAATCGCATGGTATATGGTCGATGCAGCATAGGAACTGCAAACTCCGATTAGGTAAAGGATAAAGCTGAATGTTGTTATCCAGGAGTCAGATAGTGTGCCTTTTACAAGGAAGAAAATGCACACCGCAAGGCTCATCACAAGACCCAATCCGTGGGTGATGCAATTGACAATCTCTTCACCGAGAGAATATGCGTTCAGTCTCTTCATAGGCTAGTATCTGTTCTTGGAGAACAATCCGTTCAAGATGCACTTGCCTAGAGGTGTCACTGCGCTTTCGTATGGCTTTCCTGCGAGCAACAGTTCCTCTACTTCAATATCTGCAATCTTATCGCTGTCTACAGTGTACGGGTTGTCCGAAAGGATGACCATATCAGCTACCTTACCTACCTCGAGGCTACCTCTTTCCTTTTCATCGAAAGTCGTATAAGCTCCGTTATAGGTTGCCATTCTGAGGGCCTGCTGAACAGTGATTCTTTCCTCCGGATTGCTGTGGTTGACTGCCCTATGAATCCACTGGATAGGATTCGGGTCAGTACATGGCGCATCGGATCCGAACGAAACCACTATACCGTTGTCTGCAAATGTCTTTATTGGATTAAGTCGAGATGCCCTCTCGGTTCCGAGGAGTTCCTCAAGATATGAGTCCGGCTCCTGCTTCCATCCGATGAATGCACTCTGCACCGGCATCTGGATATTGTACTGCTTGCAGATGGCGATTCCTTCTTCTGTAGGAAGGCAATCGTGGATGATACCGTGTCTGTGATCTTCGCGTGGATAGTCATCAAGAGCTGCCTTCAGTGCTCTTGTTGCCTGGTCGAAAGCCTTGTCACCGATGGCGTGAAGTTCGATCTGCAAGCCGAGTCTGTTGGCTTTCTTGCAGAACTCGATGACCTTCTCGTCAGAGTAATAGAGAATGCCATCTCCGCCCTCTGCGTCAGTGTACGGCTCGTTCAGCGCTGCGTCGCGTGAACCGAAACAGCCGTCAAGAGCGCACTCGAAGCATCCGCCGATACGTGGAATCCTGCGTGAGGTTGCTACCTTGGTGTTGAGCGCCTGTGGGAAGACCCTTATCTGGAATCCGTTGCGAAGTGATTTAGCAAACAGCTTCTCGATAGTGATGTCGAGATTAGCGATAAAGCCGACGCCGCTGACAGTATGAATCGCTCCTATTCCCTTGGATGCGAGATAGTCGGTGCAGTTCTGCATATTGCGGAAAAGGTCTGGAATCGACAATGAGCCTGAGATATAATCTGAACATGCAAAGAACGCTTCCTGGTTCATCTCGCCAGAGTCCGGATGATATCCGCGTAGTTTGCTGAGCTTCTTATCCAGCTTGCTTAAAAGTGGAGTGCTGACGATGCAGGCATGGCCGTCATACTTGACAACCATGACTTCTTTGCCATGGCATACAGCATCAATCTCATGACGCATGATCAGTCGTCCCTCCTTCACGGAGTGTGGCGAGGCACCGAATGCGATGATGGTCTTTGCGTCTGTCTTTGCCGTGTATTCGCCGATCATCCTGGCGATTTCCTCATTGGATTCCGCCTCCATCACATTGAGGCCAGCATTAAATGTTGATAGTGAGGCAAAGTGTTGATGGGTATCAACGAATGCTGGTGCTAAGACCTTGTTGCCTAGGAGGATGTGTTCGGCATTCTTGAATTTATCCGGTAACTCGTTGCCGACATAAAGAATTGAACCTTTGTCTTCGACAAGATATTTATACACTCCGTCGTTAGAGTCAACGGAGAGGATAGTTCCTTCGTAACATTTCATAATTTCAGTTGGTTTAGTACAATGCAAATGTACAAAAAAAGTCCGTCATCGATTCCCATCGAAGCGGACCACTACACAAAAACTAACTTATGAAAATATATCTATTGAGCTTTGCCACACTTAGGACTTCTGATCCTGCTGCGTATACTGGCAAATACTCTCTTTAGTCTGGATATGACCTTCTGCCTGATCCCTCTTGGAAACAGATGCAGTGCAATTACTAGGAGAATGGTAAGTATGCTGATTATCATAAAGCACGAATCGTTTTAATGTTAATATGAAAAACTCTGATGCTCCGGTAACCGGAAGTCTTAGTTATCGCATCAGATATGCTGTCTGAACTTGCTCTGAAGACACCTTCTCTTCAGGCTTTCTTCCAATTGATGAGAAGAGTAGTCCGAGCCAGAGAGCAAGCAGCGCAATCCATAGTGCCTTTTGCCATTTCTTCTGCGAGATCCACCAGTACTTCATGTTGGCCCTGAATACGTACCACTTCGCCTTCATCTTATCCCCGAACATCTTCATGCGGCCTGAAAGGGGGGCATTCGATTTTGCCCGTTTGGCACCCTTTACGCGTACATCAACACTCTCGATGACCTTCTTGCCGGAAATGATACCGAGGAGCTTGATAGTCATCTTGCCGTTTGACTTGGGAACAGTGATTCGTCTGGATCCTGAATCCGATACTGCGATGCTGTACTGCGTGCGTTCGGAATCGATCGCCAGGTATAATGAATCCGGACATGCATCACATGTCCACTTGATCTCTATGTATTCGCCTTCGGATGCTGACTTTCTGTCAGTGGAAAGCGTCATTTGCTTCTTCATTGGTTGGATTAGTTGTTTCCTGTATATATCTGCAATAGTCTTGCCAGACAAGAAAAGCCCGGCAATGCCAGGCTTGTGTTTCGTCTATAAATCCGAATTTAAGTGCAAGTCGAGAGGAGTGGAAACTTGTTTACATTCCCGAGGCGCAGCCTTAAATGCCCGTGAAACGGGAATTTAGTATCGTCTCCAAAAAAACAGTCTGTTTTTTGGAGACGATGTCCATTTTTGCTCATTTTCTGACGTTATCATGCATCGTCTCCGAAAAAATCGGCTATTTCTCCAAGACGATTTAGTGAAATAATCTCACATTACAATACGTAGAGATAAATCCCGATTTAACTGTGTAAATATATCTCTTTTTTATAGATATTACAACTCAAGAAATTTTAAATGTGTACCAATTTGGTACTTTATTTGAAAAATGATATATTTGCAAAACTAAATAGAATGAAAATGGTTG
>JAFYRK010000094.1 GCA_017559545.1 Bacteroidales bacterium | reverse complement strand
GGCCAAAGGCCTAAACATTAATTTGATAAGACAGTGGAACCTCCCAGTCCTATAGCAATAGAACAGAAAGTCTCTGCGGATCAGATGTCTGACGATCCGTTGTCCAACAGCGTATTCATGGTTATGGGCAGCGCTTCTGACAAAGGTCAGGAGGGCGGCTTTTGCGTGTGTGCATGGTCTGCTCACACAGGTCTGTCGTATATAGGCACTCCAAGTTCCACCATTTCATAAACTTTATGGCACTTTATTTAAGAAAGAAATTAGACAACAAGGCAGAAATCGCCGTTTGGCATGTGACCGAGAGCGAAGAAGAACTTCTCGGTCTGACTTCAGTACCCAATGATGAACTTGAAGAAATCTCACTATTCCGCAGCGAAAGCCAGAGAAGGCAGAAACTCGCGGTAAGAGCCCTCATCAACGAGGTGTTCGAAGAGAAGATGTACCTCAACCACCACGATAACGGCCAGCCATACCTTGAAAATTGTGCAACAAACATCAGCATCACCCACACTGACAACTACGTTGCAATCATCATCCACGATGAGGAAGAGGTAGGAATCGATGTAGAGTCTCTCGAAAGAGATTTCTCTGTAGTAGAAAAGAAAGCTCTCTCCGAGGACGAAATCGACGATCTGGAGAAGGATAAGAGAAACGAACAGCTTGCTATTTACTGGTGCGCCAAGGAAGCCATCTTCAAGAGAATGTCTCAGAATAGAGTGGACTTTGCTGAACAGATAGAGGTCGAGAAGTTCAACGTAAGGAAGGAAGGCGAGCTCGAGGCGACATTCATCCATAAGGACGAGCATGAGGAGGATTTTGAGCTTGAATATATGATCTTTGACCGTCATGTACTCGTTTGGCTGGTAGGATAATCCACCAAACATCCATTATACATAGATTGGAATATTTATAATTTATAAAACTTTGTAACACCTTGTTGATTAACAAATTAACAAGGTGTTATTATTTTTGTTAATATCTTTTCTACAGAATTTACCTTGCAGACAAAGATAATTAGTTTATCTTTGTCGCCTGGGTCATCAGAACCCGGAACCACACTACATTTCATAAGATAAATAATATTGCTTTCGCGACCTTCCAAAGGGGCTCGTGAGGTATAATTGACAACTATAACTCAAACGTATGGTAAAATATGTAGTTAAACGCGACGGAAGAGTCGTGATATTTGATAAGAGAAAGATCGTTGATGCCATCCTCAAGGCCATGGGAGTGACAGAGGAGGGCGAGGACATCGTTCTTGCAGCCGAGATTGCCGCTGCCATTTCAAAGATTGATGTGGATAACATGAGCGTGGAGGATATCCAGGACCAGGTGGAGATCGAGCTCATGCACAGCCCACGCAAGGAAGTGGCCAAGAAGTACATCGCATACCGTAACCAGCGTAACCTTGCCCGCAAGGCAAAGTCTCGTGAAATCTTCCAGGAGATCATTGACGCTCAGGCTACAGAGATTACTCGCGAAAATGCGAACATGAACGCAGATACCCCTGCGGGCATGATGATGAAATTCGCTTCTGAGTCCACCAAGTCATATGTTGACGAATGTCTTCTCTCGGAGGAGGTGAAAGAGGCTGTCAAAGGCAACTACCTCCATGTTCACGACAAGGACTACTACCCTACCAAGAGTTTGACTTGTATCCAGCATCCGCTTGACAAGATTCTCGAGGACGGTTTCTTCGCCGGCCACGGTGAGTCGCGACCTGCCAAAAGAATCGAGACCGCCAGCATCCTTGCCTGCATCTCTCTTGAGACAGTGCAGAATGAGATGCATGGAGGACAGGCTATCCCTGCATTTGACTTCTACATGGCTCCATTCGTGAGAAGGACTTTCCACGAGGAACTTGACAAGATTGCAGACATCAACGGCGAGGATTACTCAAGACTCTATAATATAAAGATAGACGACTATATCAAGCGTGAACTTATCGGCCTTCAGGGTGACGAAAGAGTTATCCAGCATGCAATCAACATGACCGTCAGTCGTGTACACCAGTCAATGGAGGCATTCGTACACAACATGAACTCTATCCACTCGCGTGGAGGTAACCAGGTGGTGTTCAGCTCCATCAACTATGGTACCGACACGTCTGCCGAGGGACGTTGTGTGATCCGCGAGCTCCTCAACACCACTTACGAGGGTGTCGGCAACGGTTCGACCGCTATCTTCCCTATCCAGATCTGGAAGAAGAAGAGAGGCGTAAGCTACCTCCCTGAGGACCGCAACTATGACCTCTACAAGTTTGCATGTAAGGTTTCAGCACGCCGTTTCTTCCCTAACTTCGTTAACCTTGACGCTTCATACAACCAGCATGAGCTTTGGAGAGCCGATGACCCTAAGAGATACCAGCACGAGGTTGCGACAATGGGATGCCGCACACGTGTGTTCGAGAACAGATTCGGACCTAAGACTTCCATCGGACGTGGTAACCTCTCATTCACTACCATCAATATCGTGAAGCTTGCCCTTGAGTGCATGAACATAGAGAATCAGGAAGACAGACTTCATGAGTTCTTCAAGAAGCTTGACAATATCCTTGAGATAGCTGCAAAACAGCTTGATGAGAGATTCCAGTTCCAGAAGACCGCTCTGAAGAAGCAGTTCCCTCTCCTTATGGGAGCGCTCTGGCTTGACAGCGAGAAGATTGGCGAGCATGAAAACATTGAGTCGGTAATCAACCATGGAACCCTCGGTATCGGTTTCATAGGACTTGCAGAATGCCTTATAGCCCTTATCGGCAAGCATCATGGAGAGTCTGCCGAGGCACAGGAGCTTGGACTTCGCATCGTAAACTTCATGAGAAGCAAGGTAAACGAATTCTGTGAGACATACAAGCACAACTACAGCGTGCTCGCAACCCCAGCAGAGGGTCTTGCCGGCCGCTTCACCCGTGGTGACAAGAAGAAGTTCGGAATCATCCCAGGCATCACTGACAAGGACTACTATACAAACTCAAACCATATTCCGGTATACTTCAAGTGTACTCCTAAGCACAAGGCTGAGATCGAGGCACCGTACCACGCTCTCACCGGTGGTGGACATATCTTCTATGTTGAGATTGACGGCGATGCTACACACAACCCAGAAGCCATCATGTCAATCGTTGACCTGATGGACAAGTACGAGATCGGATACTGCTCAGTTAACCACAATCGTAACCGTTGTATGGACTGCGGCTTTGAGAATGCCGACAAAGGACTTACAAAATGCCCTCACTGCGGCGGAGAGCACATCGACCAGCTCCAGCGCATCACCGGTTACCTCGTAGGTACAACTAGCCGTTGGAACAGCGGTAAGCTCGCCGAGCTCCGCGACCGCGTCGTACACGAGTAACAGAACTATTTAAAAGGAATGATAGAGACGGTGCCAGGAATGGCATCGTCTTCTTTTTGTTTCAGATGGATAATCCGCTGGTTTGAACTGCCACGGAAATGGAGTTCCGGATCACGAAGTTCGGCCACGAACGGACCATCAACAAGCGTATCTATATATGGAAGAATCTGGCTCATGCGGGAATCTGCCTGAATCTCCTCATATGTAAATCCTGTATAGCACCAGATATTCTTTCCGGTCTCCTCCTTGATGCGACGGGCCAGTTCAGTGAACGCCTCTACCTGATACAGAGGATCACCTCCGGAAAATGTGACGTCGGCAAACTCATCTGCCTTAATAACCTCCAGCAATTCTTCGACGGACACTTCCCTGCCGCCTTGGAAATCCCAGGACTGTGGGTTATGACAGCCCGGACAATGGTGCGCGCATCCCGCACAATAGATAGAAGTGCGGAATCCCGGGCCATCAGCCATTGTCTCCTCCAATATGTCCAATATTCTTATTTTCATGGATTCTTCTTACTAAGCGGAGCGGGACGGATGTCGTCCCACGAACGGATGGCGTCATATGCTTCGCGTGAGCCATAGTACGCCTCAAACTTATCGGGATCATTCTCGACCCACCACTGTGTACCCATACCTTTTTCAAAAGCGTATGGCTTCATGAACATCCTGACCGCGAATGCCGGTGCAAGGAAAGCAAGCGAGTAGAACCACGGAAGCTTGGACTTCATGGTTGCAAAGTACTCGTCAACCGGCGTATATGACCTGAAATGTAGAATCTCGTCAAGTCTGTCGGCATCGGTGTACCACATTCCATGGAAGTTCTTGAGAGCAAACCACTGAGGCTCGAAGACCTTCTCCGGAGCCGGAAGTCCGAGAGCCCCGAGCATGCGAGTCATGAATTCATAGTTGGTCATACGATACTGCTCTCCGCTGCTGATATTATATACCTTGTTCCAGAAATCTTCAGGCACCCAATCCTCACAAACCTGTGCGAGCAGACGGCCTGAGTCCTCGATTGTAGCCCACTCAAGTACACCACCCATAGGAACATGGAATGCCGTAGGGTTCACAGCACCAAGGATGCCCGGATAAAGGATACCGGTCTGCCTTAACGAGACCCAATGCTTCAGGCCCGCAGAAGCAAAAATCTCCTCGGAACGGATCTTTGACAATGCATACATATCGTACTTTGCCGGAGTCTGCAGATCGGAAGCATCACCCCAGTGATGAGGTGGATTTCTGTCACCGTACTGGGCAACAGAGCCTATATATACAGCTTTGATTTCTGACGCATTAGGCTGGGCCAGAATAGCATTGACAACATTTTCCGCTGCTGAAACATTGACTTCGAGGGTTTTTTCCGGATAATAGTCCGCTGCCGGAGAGACCATTCCACCTACATGGAGGACATAATCAGAACCTGCCACACCTGAAAGAACGTCTTCGTACCTTGTGAGGTCTCCCCACACCACAGTCACAGACGGGTCCGACATATATGGAGCCAAAAGCTTACGGTTCTTCTTGCTGTCACGGGCAAGCAACCTGATATGAAACTTGCCTTTCTTATACAGTTCCATTAAACCTGCCCTGCCCATATTGCCGGTACCTCCGGTCAGGAATACAGTTTTCTTGGTCATGATATGGTCATTATTATCTGAGCCAGCCTTCAGGGTTCTGAGGCTTGCTGTCTTTCCAAAGTTCAAAGTGAATCTGATTATTGCCGGACTGTGTCTCCATAGTTCCAAGAACCTGTCCTGTGGTTACCTTGTCCCCTGCCTTGACATTCACAGAGCCGAGCTTGCAGTAGAATGTAAAATAATTCTTTCCATGCTGAACGAGTACACACTGATTATATCCCGGCATCACAAACACCTGTTTCACAGTACCATTAAACACCGCCTTTATCTGAGAACCCTTAGGGGCAGCGATGTCCAGTCCGTTGTTGGCCGGGAGCTCAAGGTTTTTGAATACAGAGTGGTATTGCTTTCCGAATTTAGCGACAACTGATCCGTTCACCGGCCATGGGAGTTTGCCCTTGTTTGCAGAGAATTCAGCAGAAAGCGCTATTGCAGCCGGGTCATCCTTTTGAGACACCTTACCTCCGCCCGAAGGGGATTTCGGTTTAGTGGCCTCTGCAATGATTCGCTGTATTTCCTTGTTGAGCGCCTGTACCTCCTTCCTCTTGGCTTTAAGCTCAGCTTCATACTTCTTCTTCTCCTTCTTCAGTTTAGCTGCTGTATTGGCCGCAGCAGTCTCGTCTTTACGCAGCTTCTCCAATTCCTTCACACGTGCCGCCTTTACCCGTTCTGCGTCTTTCCTCAGCTGAGCCAGACGAGTCTTCTCTACCTCAAGCTCTTCCTTCATGGCCTTGATCCTAACAGCCTCTTCCTTCATCCTTGTTGAAAGATTACGGAAATATCCGAATCTCCTGTATGCCTGTCCAAGATTGTCACTGGCCAGAATATACATATACCACACTCTTGAGTCCCTGTTCTTATAAGCGCTCTTGACAAGACGCGAATAATGAGACGTAAGGGTATCCACTCTTGCCTGAAGACGATTGATCGCCAATTGTTTCAGATACAGACTGTCGTTATAGCGACGGATCTCGCGCTCGCTCTCCTTGACAAGAGCCTTTCTATTCTCGATGTTCTTCCTTAGAAGTTCAAGATTGGACAGCAGTGCTGAACTTTTGGAAGCATTCTGGGCCAACTGCTCATCAAGAAGTGCAATCTCGCGTTCCAACTTGGCCTTACGGCTTTCCTGTCTGCTGACATCCTGGGCCATAACAGGGACCAGCGACAACATAAGCATCGCAGTCAATATATATAGTTTCTTCATCATTTACCAGCCTCCCTCTTTCGCTCTTGAACCTTATCCTTCAGACCAGGAATATCCCCCTCATCCTTCTGTAAGGCCATATTCCAATATATGAATGCTAAATTATATTCCTTAAGTGCATAAAGCACCTCTGCATAATGGTCCAGAATCACAGCACTATCCTTTCCCCCATAGATCATAGCTTTCTTGAACTGCAGTTTCGCCTCGTCTAACTTTCCGCACAGATAAAGAATCCATCCGTATGTATCCAGAGTGTTCGCATTATCGGGTTCTAACTGCAAGGCCCTATAGCTCATATCCTGAGCCTTCTTGAGCTTACGTCCCTCCTGGCTGAGGAAATACGCATAATTATTCAGCACATATGCATAATCAGGGTTGACTTTCAGCGCCTTTTCATATGCCTTGAACGCCTTCTTGTTCTCGCCCATCTTATGATAGACATCACCCATGGTAGACCATGCTCGAAGTGTCTTTGAACTGTCTCTTGGCGCTACCTCAAGGACCTTCTCGCAGATCTCTAGCACCTTGCCATATTCCCCGAGATTATAATCTCCAACACTAGCCATCTCCAGAAATGTGGTTTCATCCGGGAAACGCTCGAACGCCTTGCGTCCCTCGCGAGAAACTCCATCCCAATTCTCTGCATACATCAGGAACTCCACATATTCAGCTACGGCATTGAAACTCTCCGGATACACTTCTGCATTCTCCTTGAAATAAACTTCCGCCTGACTCTTCCTTTCTGTTGAATAGAAATATATAGCAGCAGTCTGCAGGGCGACGCTATCTTCAGGATGTGTCTCCACTGCCTTGGATATGGCTGTATCCAGATTTGCACGGAATGACCGTATGAATTTAGGATCGGTTCTCTGAAGCACAGCCATAAGATAATCCGCCTTCTCCTTCATTGAGATTCCACTACCCTCTATATATTGATATAGGACAGTAAAATAGTCATCGTATTTTCTGGTCAGTCTTAATGTCTCTGCCTTGCCAAGAAGAGCTGGCGCATAATCAGATACCAGGCTCAACGCCTCATCGTAATAGGCCAAAGCGGTAGAATCATTGTACATTGACATTTCATAGTCCGCCAATGTAGTCAACACATATGGTGAAGAATACCTGCTGTTGTACTTCTTGAGAGACTCATACGCCTCCTCGGCTTTGCCCATGACCCTGAGGATATTGAACCTGTACATGGCAAGTGACTCTGTAACGCCAATGACGCCTTCAATTTCAGATATGATATCAAGAGCCTTCTGATATTCCTTCTGGGCAGCATACATCTCCACGAGTTCGAAATACACATCCTCCTCCTTAGGAAAGTCCTTAAGCATCTTTTCATACATATCGACCGCAAGTTCCTGCCTGTCGGTAACGGCATAAAGCTTTGCTATACGGTAGCGGTACCAGAAGTTATTCGGATCCAAGGTAGCGGCAGTCTGAAAATATGTCTCCGCAAGTTCCACATCGTTTTCATACACTGCAATCAAAGCCAGGTAGTACATGGCTGCATCATTGGACGGATCGTTCTCCACTATATTCGTCAGCACTTTCTTTGCCGCCTCATATTCTCCCTTGCTATAGAGGTCTACACCTGTAATCACAAGGTTTTCATAGTCTCGCGAGTCCTGAGCCGAAACCGTAAGGGCGACACTTATGAACATGATATATATGAGAGCAGCGCTCCTTAAAAAACTTCTCATTATCTGATATGATTGGTCCATTACAAAAACATACAAAAATAACATACAAATTCGGGAAAAATGCACAACTTCGGGAAAACATCGTGCCTGTCGGTGATGGCGCATAATAGAAGGTGGATTATTTTCCACCTTCTATTATGTTACGCGCCAAGGTATTGGCACATACAAAATCTCGCAATTCCTGACAATCAGTCTGCAGGATCGTGTGGCGGTCTCCCTGCCACAGCAGCTCACCCTTTGATATAAAACCGATCTTGTCTCCTATCTCAAGGATGGAGTTCATGTCGTGTGTATTGACCACTGTGGTCATATTGAACTCCTTTGTCAAGTCGCTGATCAGACGATCTATCAGGATGGATGTGTACGGATCCAGTCCCGAATTCGGTTCATCGCAGAAGAGATATTCCGGATTGAGTGCGATTGCGCGTGCAATGCCGACTCGCTTCTGCATTCCGCCGCTGAGTTCATTAGGATACTTATTATCGGAACCTATGACATTTACCTTCTCAAGGCAATACTGAGCCCTTTCCTTTCTCTGGGCCGCCGACCAATCCGTAAAGAATTCCATCGGAAACATCACGTTCTCCAGCACTGTTGCAAAATCAAAGAGCGCACTGCCCTGGAACAGGATACCGATCTTCTTTCTGATGTTCCGCTTCTCTTCATATGACATGGATGTGAGTTCCTTATCTCCGTAGATGATCTTTCCCTGGTCTGGCTCCATGAGTCCTATCAGGTTCTTCAGCAGGACCGTCTTGCCCGATCCGCTCGCGCCGATGATCATGTTACACATTCCAGGTTCATACTCCACACTGATGTCCTTCAGCACCTGGACGCCATCAAATCCCTTGTATAGATGTTCTACCTTAATCATATCTTCTCAGGATTAATACAGCATAAGCTGGGTTACTATAAGGTCCATCAGAAGGATCAGGATACTGACAGTCACGATTGCCTGTGTACTTGAACGTCCCACTCCAAGCGAGCCCCCCTTGGCATAATATCCGTTGAAAGCTGCGATAGAAGATATCATGAAACAGAAGAGAGACATCTTGAAGCAACTGTAGAAGATATAGAAACCGTTATAGAAGGCCTTGATACCCGTGATGTAGGATGCAACAGGGATAATCTGAGTGAATTCCACCACAAGCCATCCTCCGACAAGTCCCAATGCAAGGCTGAGAAGCATGAGAAGCGGACTGAGGATAGTTGAGGCCACAACTTTGGGCAATACGAGGAAACCTGCCGAGTTGACGCCCATCATGTCCATGGCATCGATCTGTTCGGTGATGCGCATGCTTCCGATCTCTGATGCGATGTTGGAGCCCATCTTTCCCGCAAGAATAAGGGCTACCATTGTAGAACAGAACTCAAGTATGAGACTTTCCCTCACCATATATCCGATGTACATCTTGTCTATGATCGGATTCTCCAGGTTGGATGCTGTCTGGATGACGAGCACACCGCCGATAAACACGGAGATCACACCGACCAGCAGGATCGACGATATAATCAGCTTGTCTGCTTCATTTATGAACTGGCGCCAGAATATCCTCCACTTCTCAGGCCTCTTGAAGACCATCTTAAGAAAGAGGAAATAACTTCCGACCGCCTCAAATATCTTTCTTACCATTTTTTCAAACGTATCATTACCCATTCCGGTATATTGAACAATAAAGGTAGAGACAATTTGGCTATTTCCCTCAGTTTAAAATAAATTTTTAAGTGTTTAAGATTAATTTTTAAGTCCGGATTTCGCCACATTTTTCTTTTTCTTTAACAAGTTCTCGTCCTGAATGATAAGCTTTGGAGCAAAAAGGAAACGCCATGCTTATCAACATTCACAGCGCAAAATGCATCGGCATCGAGGCCGTTGCGGTAACAGTCGAGATAGACATCGCCCCAGGATTAGGAATTCATCTGGTCGGACTTGCAGATGCTGCAGTAAAGGAGAGCCTGCTCAGGACAATAACGGCTTTACAGTCGATGGGGTTCCGTATACCAGGAAAGAAGATAGTCATCAATCTGGCACCAGCCGACATGCACAAGAAAGGCAGCGGATATGATGTGCCTATCGCCCTTGGAATCATCACGGCATCCAAACAGAGGGAACTTCCACTTTTGGAGAAATTCATGATCATGGGAGAACTGGGACTGGACGGCAGCATCAGGGAAGTGCCGGGAGCACTTCCTACTGTTGAACTTGCACGAAGACTGGAACTGATGGGATGCATATTGCCGAAAGAGTCCGCCGTAGAGGCTATTGAGTACGAGGGCATAGATGTGTTCGGCGTAGAGAACCTTGACGATGTGCTGCGCATACTTTCCGGCGAGGATGTATGCGAGGATCTTCTCGTGAGAAACTTTCCCGACGAGCGGGACGCTTCCGAAGAAAAAGATTCTTCCGTTATGGACTTCTCGGAGATCATGGGACAGGAGGCTGCAAAAAGAGGATTGGAGATCGCAGCTGCAGGCGGACACAATGTCATAATGATAGGTCCTCCGGGATCGGGAAAGAGTTCTCTTGCCAAGGCTATGGCATCCATCCTACCTCCGATGAATCTTGAAGAATCTATCCAGACGAGCATGATCTATTCCGTAGCCGGAAAGGGCGGACGCACAGGTAGATTGATGAGGCAGAGACCTTTCCGGGCACCCCACTACAGCGCATCAGTTGCGGCATTTCTAGGTGGCGGATCGGACAACATCATGCCGGGCGAAATCTCATTGGCACACAATGGAGTTTTGTTCATTGATGAGTTCTGCGAGGCTCCTAAAAAGGTATTGGAGGTGCTCAGAGCCCCTATGGAAGACCGCAAGGTGACCATATCCAGACTAAAGGCAAAGGTGGAATATCCTGCCGATTTCATGTTAGTAGCCGCCAGTAACCCATGTCCATGCGGATACTACGGAGACGGCGACAGATGTACGTGCACGCCAGGTCAGCGACTGTCTTATCTTTCTAAACTTTCCGGCCCGATCATGGACAGGATTGATATTCAGCTGATGGTCTCAAGAGTAGATGCGCGCCTGCTGGTGAACAGAAAACCTGGACAGTCCAGTGCGGAGATAGCAAAACGTGTCCTGAGAGCACGCGAAAAGCAGCGTGTCAGGTTTGCCGCCAGAGGAGAGACCATCTTCTGCAATGCCTCTATGAACAACCGCCAGACAGAACTGTTCTGCCCACTGTCTTCTGCCTGCAAGGCACTGTTGGAACGCCTGATAGAGCGCTTGGGGCTGTCTGCCCGGGCATGCTCCCGTATCATCCGCCTGGCCCGCACCATCGCCGACTTGGCCGACTCCCCTGACATCCATCCTGAACACCTGTCCGAAGCCGCCTCCTACCGCTTCCTTGACCGACAGAATCTGTTTGACTGACAGGCCTGGATTGTATGGTAACTTTTGCTTTTATAAAAACTTGTAAGTACTTTTGTTAAAGTGAAATTAATACCACTATATTATGAAAAAACTTATCTTGCTGCCATTGATAATGGCTTTTGTACTGACAGGTTGTTCTACCTATCAGTACTCATCCCGCTCAGTTGATATTAAGAAGCAGCATATCGGGACTAAAAACAGCGCTGCTGAACTGGTTGTAGATTACAATCGTACTGTAACAGCTACTTCTGATTATCAGATGAGTAAAGCAGAAGCTATAAGGGAGGCGGAATATAAATGCATCAATGAAAATAAGATTGATGTCATCGTTGACCCGATTGTAAAGGTGGAGCATGTTCCTATGCAAGTTCAGAACAAGTACAGGGCGACCATAACAGGATTTGCAGGAACATACAAGGAAGCACCTGCGGGAGTAGATGCTGTTAAGGATTACAAGATGGAAGATGTGGAAAAGTATAAGATGCTTACTGACCCTACCTTCCCTCAATATTACTATAATAAGGGCACCGGAGATTCATACTATATAAATTCTACGACTCAGTCCGCAAAGCAAAAGGGTTCATCCTTGACATCTCTGGCAGTTGCTCCGAAAGTAAAGGCGCGTCCCGTAAAGCCAATAGATGTATTCAAGGCTAGAAAGACCAGAAATACAGGTATTTATTTAACCGTTGGTGGCTTAATCTCAACATTTGCAATCGGACTTCCTTGTATTAGAAATGCTTATCAGGAAAAGGCTAACTATGTTGACTCCTATATTGGAGGCCATTGGGAATATAGCTACTACCACAATGACGCTATGTATGGAGCGGGCGTTGCTTTCATAACAGCGGGTTCCGCAGCTATCGTTACAGGTGTGCCAATGTGGACTATTGGTGCAATAAGAATGAAGAAGTCTGGTAAAAATGCCAACGTTTCAGTAGTAAACGCTTCATCAGGAGTAGGCCTTCGTCTAAACTTTTAATAATATAAAATCATGAAAAAGATATCAATGCTTTTAGTTGTAGCGGCAGCTTTTTTCTGTAGTTGCTCTACATATCAATATACATCCAGACAGACATTTGTCAATAATCAGAACATTGTGGCATCTCCTACTGTTGTAGATGTGAATGTGGACTATGCTAAGCGTATCACTGCAACATCCCGTAGCTGCAAGACTCAGAGTGAGGCTATGCAGGAGGCTAAATTCATAGCGATTGTCGACAATAAGATAGACATCCTTGTGGATATGATCTATAAGATAGAGAAGAAAGGCAATCGTTATCTCGCAACTGTAACTGGTTTTGCCGGATATTATAAGAACTCTCGTTCTTTATATGAAGACATCAAGCAGTTGAAAGATGTTTCGAAGGAAGATATCGAGAAGTATCTGATTATTCACAATCCAGAAGTGATCCAGTATATGAATCAGAAAGGCGAAGTCGTTAACATCTATCATAACGAGGCTTCCGGTAATACTCAGAAATAATTGATTCCAATATAAGTAGACCTCCTCACACAAGATATTGAATTCTTATGTAAGGAGGTCCTTTATGGCAACAGAATTATATATCTTTACAGCATGAAGCATGAAGTGATAATCAGCGGGGTCGATGACCTCGAAAGGGCTGCGGCCGAATTCCTTGAAAAGATCGGAGACAACACTCTGGTAGCGTTCTTTGCACCGATGGGGTCCGGAAAGACCACATTCACAACAGCAATATGCAAGGTCCTGGGTGTAACTGACCCTGTCGGCTCTCCGACATTTGCTATCGTGAACGAGTATATGCGCGCAGACGGAGACCCCATGTACCACTTTGACTTCTACAGGATCAATAAGTTGCAGGAAGCCATCGAAATAGGTCTATACGACTATCTTGACAGCGGATGTCTCTGCATCATGGAGTGGCCCGAGAACATTGAGGAGCTGCTTCCTGAGGAAACTCTCAAGGTCAGCATCAAGGTAAACCCAGACCAGTCCCGCACAGTGTCTTGGGAAGAATAGTTACGGCTTCCATACCGATATAGAAGATATATATCCGTTAAATCCCAACTTCTTTATCTCACCATCCATCCAGACTGCCGGCTCCTTACCTTCCATAGAGGTAAGACCGACATGAAGAATGCCATCAACCATGGCAAGAGGCGCCGTACCCATGACCGTGTATCCTTCAGGCAAGGCACACACCTCCCCACAACGCGATATCTTAAGCTCACCGGTTGAATAATGGGACAATAGACAAGAGATTCCATCATCATCAACACACGATGCCCACACTGTCATTCCCGCCTGAAATATACACTCCCGCTTTCCCTTGCGCCAAAGTCCGCTTGTATAAATACCACCAGACATCACAAATACACCATCTATCAACACATCTCCTCCCTCTGTTGATATAAAGTTGCAGGAAGTGACTGTCGCCCTCAACGGAAAATCCAACATATACATGTCATCACCACATACAAGCACCGGATAGTTTACTCCTGTAAGCGAAGCAATAAAGCAGATCTCACCATTACATATAGCAGCGTCCCACACCTTCTTGATATCATCACGCACGGCAATTTGAGAAACCTCTCCATTACGATACATATAATATCTCTCTATACCAGATCCGGCAACCTTTTCAGAAAAGGCAAATCCGTTCTCTATCGATGCCATCTGCCCCATGACCCTACCCTTATCCCTCTTGAACAACAGGTCACCATTCTTTCTGAATGTAAACCCCTCCCCACGACGGGACTGTCCTAGAGTATAGACACCGGAAGAGTCCACATACATTCCCGCCATCATCTCGCGCCCCGGATAACTGAACAGATAACGTCCGTTCTTCTTTATTACTGTCACAGAGTCTGCCGCATAATCCGTATACAGATCCCCATCTATTATTCTGTGCATATCCGGATCTGCGCTAGTTTGATATTCCGTGCCCACCGGAACCTTAAGCATGGGCACCGCATTGGCATATACCACAAGCGAACACTTAACGCTTCCCATCTCCGAATCCGACACCCAGTCATAACCTTCCGGATAATCAAATCCTGTAACATACCATACAGTCCTCTTCGTGGACTCTGATCCACCAGGCTTCAAGTCTGCTCCCGGTCCTTTCCACACGCCTTCATCCTTCTGCTCAAGTTCCGCTCCGATTTCCTTCAACCCACAGGATACCGCCATCATCAGCACCACTGCAATCAACACATTCCTTCCCATAGTTTTTTAGTCAAAGGAACACACAAACGAGAAAACGACCATATCCGCTCGTCACAGATAAGGCCGTTTCGCCACATTTTTCTTTTTCTTTAAATTTTTTCCTTTTTATGATTTGTAGATAGCAAACAAAGCAGAACCCGAGCCGGACATGCTCGCATATACTGCTCCACTATCATAAAGCGACCTCTTGATAGCCTCTAATGCCGGATACTTTGCAAAGACTGTCATCTCAAAGTCATTTACAAGGACACCGTCCCACTGTTCCACCGGTCTTGCAAGAGCCTCTCTCAACGGAACTTCCGGAAGCGCAGGTTTGATGCCACTGTAAGCATCTTTGGTAGATACAGCTATCCCAGCAGGAGTTATCACCTGGATATCATAGCCGCCAAGGTCGATTTCATATTCAGTAAGAACCTCTCCTCTACCCTCTCCAATCATTGGACGGTTGTATATGAAGAAGGCACAATCACTTCCAAGGCGTGCCGCATAACCTGCAAGCTGATGCTCGGAAAGATTCAACGAACACAATTCATTCAGCATCCTGAGCGCAAATGCAGCATCGGCGGAACCTCCACCCAGACCAGCTCCCACAGGAGATGTCTTCTCAAGGAAAATCTTCACCGGCGGCATCGTGAACTCCTCTGCCAAAATGAAATATGCACGAGCCGTAAGGTCCTTGAGCGGATCCCAATCCACTCCTTCCTCACGCGCTATAGTAATCATCAGTTTACCATCTTCGGATATTCCCTGCACGATCTTCGGAGCCACAGGCTCCTCAGTCTCAACACCGAACACACCCTCCGGCTTCACCGATCCTTGCGACACAGGCACCTGTGATCCATATTTTGCAAACAGAGCTGCAGATGTACGGCTATAGTCATCGCCTATTACAATCTCGAGCGTATCATTGATACCGAAATATGGTACAAAGAGGGTTTCAAGGTCATGAAAACCGTCCTCCCTCTTCCTAAGAACATTAAGTCCGAGATTTATCTTGACATTTGGGTTGGTAATCATATCTGTGACATTTCACGCTTTACGATTTCCCTGATGGAATCCTCGATCTTGCATGCAACCGCCTCGCGGTCAGCCTCCGAAAGCTGCTCCAGAACCGGAGCGATGAATGAGATCATCTGGAGCACCTTGGCATCTTCAAGAGTGATTCCACGCGAGCGCATATAGAACTGTTCCTCCTCGTTGAGGCGGCCTATGGTCGCACCGTGTGAGCACTTCACATCATCCGCATAAATCTCAAGCTGCGGCTTTGTGTCCACCTTGGCTCCATCCGAAAGGAGAATGTTGTGGTTCTCCTGATATGCCTCGGTCCTCTGTGCGTCTTGAGCTACGATTATCTTTCCGTAGAAATCCACACGCGATGTACCTCCGGCAATACCCTTGAAAAGCTGACGAGAATTACAATGCGGAAAATCATGGTGCATATCCACAGATATATTCACCTTCTCCTCGCCACCGCATACATAGGCGCCATAGATGTTAGCCTCAGCACCTTCGCCTGCTAAACGCACATCCAGCTTCAAGTCACAGTTCACCCCAGGCAGCACCAGCAGCACCATGTCCACGCATGCGTCTCTTTCCACCACGATATGCTGCGGAATGGTCATGGAACTTGATTGTGGAGACAACATTACATCCCCAAGAATATATAGTCTATATTCCTTATTTCTAATAATCTCTTCCATACACTACAGACAATCGTAACCCTTCTCTTCAATCTCAGCCACAAGCTCCTTGCCGGCAGTCTTTACTATCTTGCCATCCTTGAGAACATGAACGACATCAGGAACAATGTAGTCCAGAAGTCTCTGATAATGTGTAATCACAATAGCCGCCTTTTCTGGAGTATGGAGTGCATTCACACCATTTGCCACAATACGAAGCGCATCCACGTCAAGACCGCTATCAGTCTCATCCAGGATAGCAAGAGTCGGATCGAGCATCGCCATCTGGAAGATCTCATTACGCTTTTTCTCTCCGCCTGAGAATCCCACATTAACCTCACGCTTTGCAAATTCCGGCTTCATCTGTACAAACGCCATCTTCTCACGCATCAGCTTGAGGAACTCAGCCGCCTTGAGAGGCTCAAGACCCTTGCCTGCACGGTGTGCGTTCACAGCTGTCTTCATGAAGTTGGTGATAGTCACACCCGGTATCTCCACAGGATACTGGAAAGACAGGAAGATACCGGCCCATGCACGCTCCTCTGGAGACATTGCCAGAAGATCCTGTCCGAGGAACTCTATGCTGCCCGCTGTCACTGTAAACTGAGGCTTTCCGGCGAGCACCGCTGAAAGCGTACTCTTACCAGCACCATTCGGTCCCATCACCGCATGGATCTCTCCCTTGCGGATAGTCAGGTCCACACCCTTCAGGATTTCCTTGTCCTCAACACAGGCCCTCAGGCCTTCTATTTTCAAAAGTATATCGTTTGCCATATAGCTTTATTATTTTTATAAATCAACTTAAGTGCCACCACCTCTTAAACGTTCTTCTTATAAAGCCGATACCATGTGAACAGCGACCATATGCCGTTGACCAGATAGAGACAGCTGACAATCGGCATAAACACCAGACCTGCCTTCAGGTACAGGGTCAGGTTGGCTATGTTCACAAACAGCCATGCTATCCAGCAGTCCCACTTCTTCAAAGCAGACAAAGTCTGCGCTGTCAAAATCAGTACTGTCACACAGCAATCAAGGTATGGCAGCGGATTAGCTGGAAAATATCCCACGAACCACTTAGTGCCCATCATGCTCATCAGCCAGCCCCACACCAGAGCCAGCACAAGCACCAGCAGCACAATGCCACCACGCTGAGACCATGTCAACATAGACACCTTAAGGTCACCGCTTCCGGATGCACTCTCCTCCGATTTCTTCGGATGGCTCCACCTATACTGACCCATGATATTGATTCCCAACGAAATCGGTTGGAGAATCAGGTTGGCGTACAGATTCTTCTGCCAGAACATGAAAAACAGCAACGCTGTGTAAAGATAGCCTACATAAAAGTTGCTCTTCCTGTTGCGTCCTGCCAGGAACACTGTGGTCAGACCAAACACCGCCGACAGAAGATCAATCAGCAGCACCGGTCTTACGCCCAACTCAAATATTATAGTATTCCAAAACTCCATTAAAATTTCATTTTAATATCCGCGTTTACCACCTCCAAAGTTCTGATGAGGTCAAACACCTTGTAGGTCGGTGAGGTCGGGGTGTGGGGACCGTGCTACCCCTCTGGCCGCAGAGGGAGGGGCCCGCGCCGAAGGCGTGGGAGGGATTGTCCCCACACCCCGATCTTACCGACCGGGCATACGCTACCCTACAGAACCCTCCAACGACACCTGCAGGAGTTTCTGCGCCTCAACAGCAAACTCCATCGGAAGTTTAGAGAGCACCTCGCGCGCATATCCGTTCACGATAAGCCCAACTGCCTCCTCAGGTCCGATACCCCTCTGGTTACAGTAAAAGAGCTGGTCCTCGCTGATCTTTGAAGTTGTAGCCTCATGCTCAACAACTGCTGTCTTGTTTGCATTCTCAATATATGGGAAAGTATGCGCACCGCACTTGTCACCGATCAGCAGACTGTCGCACTGCGAGAAGTTGCGTGCATTGTCTGCTCCAGGAAGCATCTTCACCAGACCACGATAGCTGTTCTGGCTACGGCCCGCAGATATACCCTTGCTGACGATGCGGCTACGGGTATTCTTTCCTATATGAATCATCTTTGTTCCTGTATCGGCCTGCTGATAGTTGTTTGTCACAGCCACCGAGTAGAACTCCGACGACGAATTGTCTCCCTTGAGAATTGTAGAAGGATACTTCCATGTGATTGCCGATCCTGTCTCCACCTGAGTCCATGACAGATGGCTTCCAGCCCCCTTGCAGATACCTCTCTTGGTCACGAAATTATAGATGCCTCCACGTCCCTCCTTATCTCCCGGATACCAGTTCTGTACAGTGGAATACTTGACCTCTGCATCCTTCTCCACGATAATCTCCACGACAGCCGCATGCAACTGGTTCTCGTCACGCATTGGCGCTGTACATCCCTCCATGTAACTCACATACGACCCCTCATCAGCCACAATCAGAGTTCTCTCGAACTGACCTGTGCCGGCTGCATTGATGCGGAAGTAACTTGACAGCTCCATAGGGCAGCGGACGCCCTTTGGAATATACACGAATGAACCGTCACTGAACACTGCTGAGTTCAATGCGGCATAGAAATTATCTCCTACAGGGACTACAGAAGCGAGATACTTCTGTACAAGTTCAGGGTGCTCCTTGACAGCCTCAGAGAACGAGCAGAAAATGATACCCTTCTCTGCGAGAGCAGAACGGAATGTAGTAGTCACAGACACAGAATCAAACACTGCGTCAACAGCCACGCCCGCAAGCGCCGCCCTTTCATGAAGTGGAATACCCAGCTTATCGAAAGTCTTCTCAAGCTCCGGATCGATCTCCTTAGGACGATCCTCTGCCTTCTTGGGTGCAGCATAATAGATGATATCCTGGAAATCAATCTCAGGAATATCAAGATGTGCCCACCTCGGAAGTTCCATCTGCTGCCAGCGGCGGAACGCTTTGAGACGAAACTCAAGCATCCACTCCGGCTCCTCCTTCTTGGCCGAAATCAGCCTGATTATATCTTCATTGAGACCTTTAGGGATGAACTCCTGCTCGACATTCGTCACAAAACCGTGCTCATACTCCTTGTCTGCAATGCTATCTAATATTTCTTTATCCTTACTCATAAAAAATGCTATCCTGCAATGTTCTAGCCACTAATGGCCAGAACATGCAAAGATAGCAGATTTTATTAATTTGACGGCATCACAGCCGCACAATTCAAGAGACATGTCGTCTTGCGACATGTCGACCGGCCCGAGCAGGGCCGAAATATCTTAGAGGGTGAATACCACTGCAACACTCATGCGGACATTTCTTGGCTCGCCGTTCTGCTCGCCAGGAGTCCATTTCGGAGACTTCGAAACCGCATTCACAGCAGCTTCATTGAGCACTGGATCTGAGCCAAATATTGCATGGACATCTGTCACCGAACCATCCTTAAGCACTGTAAATTCAACAATGACAGTCCTCTCTGACCTGTCCGCCCGATCTCGCACCGGATACACCACCTGAGAATTAACCCAAAGCGCGAAATCATCGATTCCACCACCCTGGAACTTAGGATGCACCAAGCCCATACTTCTTACAATTGCAAGATTACGCTCCTCCCACATGTTTTCAAGGTCATTAAGAAAAGTTACCTGCCTGTGCCTGAAGTCCACACCAGGATAGTCGGGTTTCTGTCCAGCCACCTTGTCTGCATCAACTCTCGTCTTAAGCTTACCTTTTTTAAACTTTCCGATAAGAGTCGTTCCATTAGAACGATACAAAGTATCTATTCCATGATACTTTCCATTCCTATAACCTCCTGTTACAACAATGCCGTTGTCCCTATAGATCCTTCCGTGTCCGGTTGCTCTTCCCTTCTTGAACTCACCCCAATAAACCTCGCCATTCGGCTTATAACATACACATTTTCCATGCGGCTTGCCCTTTTGAAAACTACCAAGGACCAAACCGTCATTATAAGAATACAAGACGCCGGCACCCTTAGGCCACTGGCCTTCATAAGTAGACCCATCGCGTGTAGTCTGGCGACGGTATTCCTGTGCAGAGAGCGATATCGACGAAAGAACCATCACCGCCAATATCAAGAGTGTGCGTATCGTTTTCATGATATTAAGATTTTAGTTCGCTAAATATAATAAAAAATCAGGGGACTCCGGTGGAATTCCCTGATTTTCTAACAGATTCCTCGTCTTCGCTCGGAATGACTGTCTTCTATTAATGTATCGCAACAGTAAGCATTGCCATCACGATAGACACCATGCTCATAAGCTTGATGAGAATATTGAGTGACGGTCCTGATGTATCCTTGAATGGGTCTCCGACTGTATCACCAGTCACTGTAGCCTTGTGAGCCTCAGAGTTCTTTCCACCAAGATGACCTTCCTCCACATACTTCTTGGCATTATCCCAAGCACCGCCCGAGTTTGACATGAATACTGCGAGAACAAAGCCTGAACCAAGACCTCCGATAAGAAGACCCATCACACCTGCAGGGCCGAGGATAAGACCCACGAGCACAGGAACTATGATAGCTATAAGCGAAGGAAGAAGCATCTCACGCTGAGCTCCCTTTGTAGAGATCTCCACGCAACGTGCGTAATCTGGAGTAGCTTCACGGGTAAGGATACCCTTGATCTCACGGAACTGACGACGAACCTCGGTAACCATGCTCTGAGCTGCACGACCTACTGCGTTCATTGTAAGTCCGCAGAAAAGGAATGACATCATCGCGCCGATGAATACACCCACGAGAACCACTGGGTTCATAAGGTCAACATGGTAATATGCCATGATATCTGGAATTGTAGCCTGAGCTGCATCGATCAGATTACCCGAAGCGTCTACAATCTGCTTACCAAGGTGGGTAAGTCCGATCTTGATTTCCTCAATATATGAAGCAAGGAGTGCAAGACCTGTAAGGGCGGCCGAACCAATCGCAAAACCCTTACCGGTAGCCGCAGTTGTGTTTCCGAGAGCATCAAGAACGTCTGTACGCTTGCGTACCTCTGGGTCAAGCTCACTCATCTGAGCGTTTCCGCCTGCATTGTCAGCGATAGGACCATATGCGTCAGTTGCAAGAGTGATACCGAGTGTTGAGAGCATACCCACAGCTGCGATACCGATACCGTAAAGACCTGTCGAAAGACTGTCAGCCGAGAACGAAAGGTCAAAGCCATTAGCGCAGAGATATGCAAGAAGGATTGCAACTGCGATGGTAACAACAGGAATAGCTGTTGAAAGCATACCAAGACCTACTCCCGAAATGATAACTGTAGCAGGACCTGTCTCAGCAGACTCGGCGAGCTTCTGGGTAGGACGATATGAGTGAGAAGTATAATACTCTGTAGCCTGTCCGATGATCACGCCGGCTGCAAGACCTACAACCACTGAAAGCGAGAAGCCCCACCAGTTCTCCATTCCAAGGAGATACATGATGCCGAATGTAGCACCTGCTATAAGGATAGAGCTGAGATTTGTTCCGCGCCCGAGAGATTTCAAGAGCTGGTCCATTCCTGCGCCTTCCTTAGTACGTACCACATAGATGCCGAGAATAGAAAGTGCGACACCGATAGCAGCGATGGTCATAGGAGCAAGGATTGCCTTCATCTGAGCCTCAACACCTACAGCAGAATAAGCAGCTGCACCGAGAGCCATTGTAGCGAGGATAGAGCCGCAATAAGACTCATAAAGGTCAGCACCCATACCTGCAACGTCACCTACGTTGTCACCTACGTTATCCGCGATTGTAGCAGGGTTACGAGGGTCATCCTCAGGGATACCAGCCTCAACCTTACCTACGAGGTCAGCACCCACGTCAGCAGCCTTTGTATAGATACCTCCGCCGACACGGGCAAAGAGGGCCTGTGTCGAAGCACCCATACCGAATGTAAGCATTGTAGTGGTGATGAATACGAGTTTCTGGGTTCCCTCAATATCAACGAACTGATTGAGGATCACCCACCATATCGCTATATCAAGAAGTCCGAGACCTACAACGGTAAGACCCATTACTGCACCGCTTCGGAAAGCGACCTTAAGACCCGAGTTAAGAGATTTCTGAGCAGCGTTTGCAGTTCTGGCCGACGCATATGTTGCAGTCTTCATTCCCACAAAACCGGCAAGTCCCGAGAAGAAACCTCCGGTCAGGAATGCGAACGGAACCCAGCTGTTCTGTACGCCAAGCCATGCAAGGACGGCGAACAAGGCAGCCAGAACAACAAAGACAACGATTACAACCTTATACTGCTGTTTGAGATAAGCCATCGCTCCCTCTCTTACAAACTGAGCGATCTGCTTCATGGTAGCAGTACCCTCACTCTCCTTCATCATCTGGCGGAAGAAGATGTAGGCAAACAGCAGAGCTATCACTGCTGCAGCCGGCACTAAATAGAATAGGTTAGTCATATTGTTATTAATTAGTGTGTCAAAAAAACAGTCCCTAAGGGCTTTCCAAAACCCAAAGGAACAACAAAATTATTGATTATTTCGAGAAAAGCAAGAGACAAAAAGGACATTTTACGAGCCTGTAGGCACGATTTCAAAAGTTTGTCATTTTCATCGGGACTATTGATTGACTTTTTTATTATATTTGCAAAAGTCCGGAAATTGGTCTGCCTTCTGCTGTTCGAAAATCAGCGAAATTCCCGCTCTCCTGGCAGACGAACGGATCTTCTGCACATCATCAGACAATAAACCTCCATCATTGACCAAAGTCAGGTCATATATTCCCATCTGCGGCATAAGCTCCAGAAGGTGAACCATGCAGTCCATACATATATTAGTCTTTGCAACATCCAGCATGATTCCGGAACATTGTGTCTCAGGAGTACCGTAGACTGACATCTCCGGAACTATCCAACGCACGCTGTCTGCGTGCTTGATAGAGGTTATATCATTGGGCAGTGCCCTACGAATGTGCAACATGGCATAAAGAAAGCCTGTCGAAGAAGATGCCTCTACCAACGTCTTCTTTCCCATTACCCTTATTCTATAAGAGCACTCGGGGATAGAGGCATCTGTCCGCAGCAGCACATCTGCATCTGATGCCTTGACCTGCACGATAGGCACAAAACCGCCCGGGCACGCGAAATGCCATGCGAACCATTCGGCGACGGCCATCTGGCTTGAATTCTCGACAGAAATGACAGTCTGTGGGGAAAAACTGAAATCCCTCTCGCATGAAGCGAAGAGAACGCAAAGCATCAGGATGATGCACGATGTCCTAGAATTTTTCATCGTTCTATCTGTTAATGTTGAGTGTCATGTTTCGCAAGCAAAAATAGTGTTGGCACCATTTCAGCATAATTTGAAATCCTCTATTAAATTTTAGATTTTCTCTTTCCTGCTCACTTTAAGGCATTTTTCAACTTTTTATAGACATTTTTTAAAATTAAAGGACATAATTTTTAACTTTGTCTTATCACCACACACGATTAATCATGAAAAAAGTCTTTGCCATCATAGCGTTTGTGTCCATGAACCTCATAAATTCTTGGGCGAAAGAGCAATATATTTTCACGCAGATATCCCATAATGAAGGTTTCACCTCAACTGTGAACTGTATCTACAAAGAGAAAGACGGCAAAGTATGGATCGGCTCACCAGCCGGTCTTTACAGTTTTGATGGATACAACCTCAAGCAATACACCGACAGCATTTTAGTCGGTAGAAAAATATACCGCATTGAGGAGGACCTCCATGGCAACATGTGGGTCCTGACAGATAGCTGGCCGATGATACGAAAAAAAGGAAGCAAGACATTCATACCCGTCAAGGCTTCTGAAGGGGACAAGGCATTCATAAGCATCTGTAAAGATGCGGAAGGATTATGGATGGGTAGTACCGAAGGCCTGTACCGCTACGATTACGCAACAGAAAAGTTCAAGGAATTCGTTTGCAAGGACGATATCATGCCTTTTGAGTTCAAGGACATAGCGCTTCTGAATTCAGGATGGCTTCTATGCACATCATATGACGGAGTCGTGACAATCAATCCAGCTACAGGAGAAGCACTCGGAAGAACGCTCGGAAGCAGCAAGGAAGTATCAGCATTAATGATTGACTCTAAAGGGCGAATCTGGATCGCCTTATATAATAGCGGTATTGAAGTCTATGACCAGCAAGGTCACATGCTTCAATCTTATAGCCTCACTGACTCCGCTCTGAACAACAACGTGATTCTCAGTTTCACAGAAAGAGACGGATACATATGGGCAGGTACAAATGGCGGAGGTATCAACATCATCGATCCGGAAACAAGAAACATCAAGATTCTTTCTCATGTATCCGGAAACCCAGCCTCATTCCCGGCCCAATCCATCCGAAGCCTTTACACCGACACATACGGCAACATTTGGGCAGGAAGCATGCGCGAGGGTCTCATACAGATCAGCAGCAGCGAGATGAAGACCTATTCGGAAAGTTACTTCGGCACCAAGGCCGGTATGAGCAACACAACCGTACTATGCCTGCACCAGGATCCGACCTCCAGATACATATGGATAGGCACAGACGGCGACGGCATCAATAGATTTGACCCAGAAACTAACGAATTCACCCACTACCCTTCAACAGCAAGCTCCAAGGTTGTATCCATCACCGATTTCTCAGAAAATGAATTTGCTCTGTCAATCTACTCGGAAGGTGTCTTCATTTTCAATAAGCACACTGGGCACATCCGACCTTTAGACATCAAAGACGAGGAACTTTCATACAAGCTCAAGTTCGCAAGAAGAAATATCTACCTATGCAGGGAACCGGACGGCAACATCCTTATGCTCGGAAAGACAATAAGGAGACTGGATCCCAGGACAGGAACACTTTATCCTGTCGATATGGGTGAAACCATCTCAAGCAAAGACATGCTGACCATCAGCAAAGGCAACAAAGGAATATGGGCCCATGACAGCAACCGCATATTCTTTCTAAAATACGGCGCAACAGCGACAGAAACATACGGAACGTTGCCAGAAACCGTAATCAGAAGCGGATACATGGCTGATAACGGACTCATCTGGCTTGCCACTGATAAGGGGTTGTATAGCTTTGATCCTAATGAAGGAAGTTTCACACATATCAAGACGTCACTATTCTCACGCGCCACAAGCGTGGTATGCGACAGCAGTTCACGTATATGGGTCGGTACAGAGCAAAGTGTATTCGCATATCTGACAGAAACAGGTAGTTTTGCCATGTTTGGAAAATCCGATGGTGCCAGACCAAACGAATACCTCAGTAAGCCAAAACTCCTATCAAGAGAAGGAGACGTCTACATGGGAGGAGTATATGGTCTGCTGCGCATTGACGCAGATTTCACCATAGAGAAGCTTGAGATTCCAGTGCTTGCCCTACGCGATATAACTATTGACGGAGAAAGTCTCCAAAAATCCGACAGAGGTACCTACAAAATACCTCACCACAGCAACTCCTTTTCGATAAGTGTGTCAACGCAGGAGAAGGACATCTTCCGCAGCAAGATGTATAGATATACATTTTCAAACGGAGGCCCTACATTTGAGAAAAGCTCTCCGACACTCCATATCCCACAACTTCCTCGAGCTGGCCGATATGTGATTTCGGTATCATGTACCAAAAGGAATGGTAACTGGACACAGCCAGTAGAGATAGCCACCATCAAGATTCAGAAGCCATGGTACCTCTCCGCATGGTTCATTTTCAGCCTAGGATTCCTGTTGATTGCAATTACAGGCGGTACACTCTTACTGATGGCATATCGCAAGAACAATATGCTTCAGATGGCCCTGAAGGAGCAGGAACAAAGAGTGTACGAGGAAAAGGTACAAATGCTCATCAACATAAGCCATGAACTAAGAACCCCTCTGACGCTTATAATGGCACCTTTGAAGAGAATCCTCAATGAAAAGGAAACAGCAGACAAGCACTACGAGCCTCTTATCCGCATCTACAGACAATCACGCAGAATGAGAGAACTGCTGAACATGATTCTTGATCTTAGAAAGATGGAGGTTGGTAAAGACAGTCTGAGGATTGAGACTATCAACTTCAATAATTGGATAGAGGAAAGTGTAGAGGACATCATCGCCGAAGAACATGCTGAGGATATCAACATCGTCTTGGAAACAGACATGAGTATCACTTCAGTGGATTTAGATCCACGTAAGTGCGATGCTGTACTGCTGAACATTGTCATGAATGCAATCAAGCATAGCAGCAAAGGCGACACCATAACCATCAAGACCAAGCTGACGGACTGCAATACGGTGGTAGTAAGCATATCTGACCAAGGTCCTGGACTTGGCAATGCAGACATATCCCAATTGTTCGCCAAGTTCTATCAAAGCCCTGGCGAACAGTACGGAAGCGGCATCGGACTCTGTTATGCCAAGATCCTTATAGACCTATTGGGAGGTCAGATTGGAGCCCAAAACAACGAAGACAAGGGTGCTACATTCTGGTGGGAAATCCCAATCAGATCAGAAATCAGTTCTGCACCTGCCAAGGCATACCTGAACGAACTGCTGGGCTACGAGCAAGACGCTGTAATCACGACACCAGTCATCCAAAGCATTGACACCACTGGCATGACTCTCATGTTGGTAGACGATAACGTAGACCTTCTGGAGTTCCTCAGGGAGTCCCTCCAAGCTGAATTCAGGGAAATTATCCTGGCTTCCAGCGGAAACCGCGCCATGAAACTGCTTGAATCAGGCAAGATTCCGGACCTTATAGTCAGCGATGTAAACATGCAGGACGGAGACGGATACAAGCTTTGCAACGAAGTAAAGGCAAACGAAAAATACTCTCACATCCCTGTTGTCCTCCTTTCTGCACATCGCCAGGAAGAGAGCCAGAACGAGAGTTATAAGATCGGAGCGGAGGCGTTCCTTCCGAAACCTTTCGAAATAGATACTCTTCTGGAACTTGTCAGGAACATCTTAGGACGCAAAGCTGACATCAAGAAGAAGTACCTTAAGAATGACAGCGAAGATTTTGCTGCATACAGTTCCAAGGAAGAAGGATTCATCCTGCACTTGAACAAAGTCATAGCCGAACACGTAGGCGACCCTGAACTCGACCAAGTAGTACTCTGTCGAGAAATGGGAATGAGCCGTGCTGCCCTTTACAACAAGATGAAGGCTATCACTGGAGCAGGAGCCAAAGAATACATCACAAAGATAAGACTCGAGAAGGCAAAGTCGTTGATAGAAACAACCGGACTGAGTATCGTGGAAATCTCCGAAATGACTGGCTTCACAAGCCAAAGTTACTTCAGTACTGCCTTCAAGGCATACACCGGCATGACTCCAAGTCAATATAAAAAGGCTGTTTCTCAAACATCCTGATACCCAGAGATTCCATTATTGAGCATAAGCAAAAAAATCGGTATAATTGCCAAAAGTAGTTGGTAAAACCTTTGTAACAATCTAAAATACAGTTAGATACAATAACTTTGATGAAACGGATTTCATCAAAGTTATTTTTTATGGCAAAAAGTCGTCGTGAAAGATGTCCATACTGTGGCT
>JAFYRK010000093.1 GCA_017559545.1 Bacteroidales bacterium | reverse complement strand
GAACAATGAATTTCTTCTTGATATGGAAAAATAGCGGTTAAGCCGTTCCACCGTATTGTTGTCCAGATTCGTGTTTCCGTAACTGAAGATATTCCTGATCGCCTCCCATTCATTCCTCATATAGGTAACGGCCTCATATAGATTGCTTTTGGGTAATAGGCTTGGAAGTGATTCGATCTTCTTTAATTTCCGGTTTATCTTTTCCAGGATTTTCGGAGCATATTCCCTTCTGTATCCTTCATTTTTCTCTACTGTCCAGCCGTCCACACCGATACGATGTTCATGTTCCTTCCGGTATAGTTCATTAATGAGGCTGACCATCTCTTCCGCTTCCGGTTCCTTTCCGCAATCGATGAACTTCCGCTTGACATGCTGCAGGCAGGCTATCCTGACAATGTCCGGATAAGCATCGGACTGGAGTTTGCGGTAGGCGGAGTATGCATCGCTCTGCAAAATACCGGTATAGCCCTTCAGCTCGTTCAGTATGACGCTATCCGCTCTGGAACCGTCTTCGTATAACACATACACCAGGCCGCTTTCCATACCTACAACCACCCACAGATATCCTTTCTTGCTTCCCTTTCCTTGGCCGAGCAATATCTTGTAATAGGTTTCATCGGCAGAGATATAACCGTCCTCCTTCACTGACTTGCGGATACATTTGTAGAGGTTCTCGAACAGTCCCGAAGCCTTTTCGAGCAGCTTGTGCGCTGTCGGCTTCTTCAGGTTGAACCCATGGCTTTCGAAGTAGTTCACGATTCTTTCCACAGGCATGGAATGTATATATCGTAGTTCCATCAGTCCCGCTATGAAGGAGGCGTCATAGTTCGAATTGAAGAAAGCCGCTGTTGGTGTTTTCCCTTCAAACATCCTCCCTTCCTGCACATAGGTACGTATGTGGTAGACATGCTTGATGAAGCGCATGGGCAGGTATTCATACCTGACACAGGTACGCATGTTTTCAGTCAGCAGGCGGGCCTTGTCCATGTCGAAGTCAGGGTCGTCAGGGTATACGTCATGTTCCATCACCTCCAGTTCATGGTGCGGATCCCGCTTGGCACCGTTGTTTTTCCGTGCTTTCCTCTGTATGGTCCTCTGTTCCTCCAACTGTTTCCGGGCCTCTTCATCGGCTGGAGGGGTGGACTGTACGCCCTGGCGTTCGGACTTGTTGGCCACAAGCTTCGAGAGTCCTTTGGCGATACGTTGCTGTTTGCCCAGAGACTCATCCTTACGTAAGAGCGCCTCCTTTAAAGAGGCTATTTCCTCCGTAAGTTCCTTGACCTGTACCAGAAGCGAATCCGCAAGTGACTTGTAATGGCTGCTCTGTTCCTTTAAAAGCTCTATGATTTCATCCTTATTCATAGTGCTAAGATACAAAAAATCAACGGATTAACAAAATAAATCCGTTGATTTTTATAGGCAAACATCTGATTTTTAGGAATTTGGATCTATAGTCTGAACCGTTTCCGTATCCTGACGGACTTTAGCGAGACACCGTCCAGGATGAACGACAATGTCCTCCGGCTGATTTCATAGTTGCCGGTATGGGGATTGAATACGGGAAGCTCGAAGCTCCCTCTTTCCAGACGCTTGTAGAACAACAGGAAGCCGTCCCCGTCCCATTTGAGTATCTTCACGCTCTTGCGTGCCTTGCCAAAGAATATGAATGCATCACCGGATATGGGTGAAAGCTGCTTCATTTCGGAACGGACAAGCCGATACAGTCCGTCGATGCCGAGACTCATGCTTGCATACCCCTGATAGAGGTAGTATTTGTTGCAGTTGTTCAGAGAGTACATGATTCGCCCTCCTTCCTTTCATAGGAACGTATCAG